>JAZKEU010000017.1:246315-339266 GCA_040386775.1 Bdellovibrionota bacterium
TGATTGGGAGCTCCGGCCTTGATGACCTTGAAATCCCCTTTTAAGAACGTGATTTGAATTCTACCTTGTTCATCTTTCTTAGGATTTTCGATAACTATCAAAGAATTTGGCTCCACTTGGATCTCAAAGCCTGAAGCAAAAGTGATTTTGGCGCGAGAGCCTTCATCGGTGGTGATAGTGTCTTGGTTCTTGAGTTCCTGTTCGTCGCGTGCATTCTTGTATCTGAGAGTCTTAGCAGCTTTAAAGCGCACTTTGCCTTCGATATTCTGAATGGTAGCGATGGTCTCTCTAGTGTCCTTCGGTGTTAAAGACTGGTCGATCCTTTCTACGATCGCTTCGTGATAAATGATCACGCCAAGTCCCAATAACAAAAATAAAACCAAAAGAATATTCTTCTTCATCTAATCCTTGCTCGTCCTTTAGAGACGATGAATTAATTATTACGTTAGATGACGTTTTTGGCTAGTTGATAATTAGTTAGCTGACTACTTAGTTTCTGGAGTCGCTGTTTTTTGAGTTTCAGCAGGTGCTGTCATTGGAGCACTTTGGGTTGTAGCGGGAGGAAGGTCATCAAGAGCACTTCCGCTTTTTTCAGAAGAGAGTTTTGTAAGTAGTAAGCTAGTTATTGCAAAACCTAGAACTATATATCTAGTCATCTTGAAAAGAAAATTAGGAGCGCCAGTCGGACCCAAGATAGAATTAGAAGATCCACCGCCGCCACCAAATGAACCGCCCATTGCACCTTTAGAATCTTGAATAAGAACTAAAGTTATTAAAAGTAATGCTGCGATAATATGAAGGACTGCTACAAAAGTCATTTATGTGATCTCCTAAAAATAGAAAGAAATTTATAAGCTTAAGCGTCCAACTAGGCCACATATTTTTACAATAACGCAAAGAGTCGCATAACATCGCTAAAGGCGACTTAGCGCCTTTTGGTTAATGCAATCTGGCAGATTTGAGCGAGACTGTCTGGTTTAAGAGAAGCTCCGCCAACTAGAAAGCCATCGATATCGGGCTTAGAAATAAGCTCTTGTGCGTTCTCAGGTTTAACAGATCCGCCGTATAGAATTTTATAAGTATCTAAGCCTGTGATTTTTTGAAGAGTTTTTCTTACAAAGGCATGGGCTTCTTGAGCTTGTTCTGGGGTGGCGACTTCGCCGGTGCCGATGGCCCAAACAGGTTCGTAAGCAACAATAAGGCTTCCTTTGCGATCAAAATGTTTTAGCCCCACTTCTAATTGTTCTTTTAGAACATCAAAAGTTTTTCCGCCCTTTCTTTGATCCAAAGTTTCGCCAATGCAATACATTGGAATTAAATTATGAGCCTGAGCGGATTTAATTTTTTTAGATAAAAGTTCATTGTCTTCTTTAAAGTGACTGCGTCTCTCTGAGTGGCCAATCAAGATGGCATCTGTTTTCATGTCTTTAAGAACCTTAGGCGAAATTTCGCCCGTAAAGGCACCTTCATCCTCCGTGTAGCAGTTCTGTGCTCCCGTAAGAATGTCCACATTTTGTTCGGCCAAACAATCTTCCACAGCTTGTAAGCAAACTGTTTGGGGAAAAATAAAAACCTGTTTTTGATTTGCTGGTGGGAGTAATTCTAAGAATTTTTTAAGAAAGGCCGTAGACTCTTCGGGGTTCTTATACATCTTCCAATTTGCCGCTACAACTTTTTCTATCATGGTGATGGTTCCCTAATTCTGGTTCTTAGAACTTCCAATCCAGCTAATTTATCGCCTTGAAGATATTCTAAACTTGCGCCGCCGCCGGTAGAGATGTGGCCGACTTTATCTGCATAACCTGATTCATTGAGTGCCGACACGCTATCGCCGCCGCCCACAACGGTGAAGCCTTCACATTCGCTCACAGCCTTTGCGATGCCCATCGTTCCGCGTTCAAAACCTTTTTTCTCGAATACGCCCATGGGGCCATTCCAAAATACAGTTTTTCCTTTAGCAATTTCTGCTGCAAATAATCTTCGCGATTTTTCGCCGATATCTAGGGCCATTAGGCCATCTGGAATATCTGGAGTTCCAACAACTTGCGGAATTGGATTTTCAAAATTTTTTGAGCAGACATGATCTATGGGAAGTAGCACTTTTTTGTCACGAGCTTCAACTTTTTCCATAAATCTTTTTGCATAGCTCACTTTGTCTTGCTCTATACGAGAATTTCCCACTCCTTGTTTCAGGGCGGCCATAAATGTATAGGCCATGGCACCACCGATGATGAAGGTGTCTACGCGATCAATCAGAGCATCAAGTACGCCAATCTTGTCGCTCACTTTAGATCCGCCAAGGATTGCGATGAATGGGGATTCGTAATGATAAAGAACTTTATCAAGCATTTCGATTTCTTTTTTCATCAAGAAACCTACGCCCTTTGTTTTGATAAGTTTCGGAAGAGCATCAATAGTAGAATGAGCCCGGTGAGAAGCACCGAAGGCATCGTTGATGTAAACATCTGCGTATTGCGCAAGCTTTACGGCAAACTTCTCATCATTTTTTTGTTCTCCAGGAATGTATCTTACGTTTTCAAGGAGAACGATCTGATTTGGTCTAAGAGTTTTCATTAAGGCTTTTGGTGCATCGCTCGCAGGGTCTTCGATCAAGTGAATTTCTGCATTGAGGAGCTCATGGAGTCTTTCAGCAACTGGTTCTAGGGAATATTTTTTGTCAAAACCCTCAGGCCGTCCAAGATGCGATGCAATCATGAGTTTGCATTTATTGTCTAAGCAATACTGGATTGTTGGAATGGCTTCTCGGATTCTTGTGTCGTCTGTGATCTTTCCATTTTTCAAAGGTACGTTGAGATCGAGTCTTAAGAAAACTCTTTTTTCTTTGATATCGAGTTCTTCGATAAATTTAATTCCCTTTAAGCCAGGAGTAACCGGGGCCGGGGTTGCTGACGGAATAAGAGTCATGACTACAAACCTTTTGCTTTCATAAATAACGCTAGATCAACCATTCTGTGCGAGAAGCCCATCTCGTTGTCGTACCAAGAAAGAACTTTGATCATGTTTCCTTCGATCACCATCGTTTGATCCAAATCAATGATGGAGCTAAAAGGGGAGCCGATAAAATCTGTACTCACGAGAGGATCTTTTTCGATTTTCATAATGCCCAACATTTCTTTTTGCGAAGCTTTTGTTAGTGCATCGTTAACTGATTCGATTGTAACTTGTTTTTTTGTAATACCAACGAAATCAACCAGTGATACATCTGGCGTCGGCACTCGGATACTCACGCCGTCGATTTTTCCTTTTAGATCCGGAAGAACTTCGCCGACGGCAATAGCTGCCCCTGTTGTTGTCGGAATCATGGAGAGAGCGGCGGCTCTAGCGCGTCTGAGATCTTTGTGACCTGCATCAAGTAATCTTTGGTCGCTAGTGTACGAGTGAACGGTGGTCATCATACCTTTTTCGATCGTAAAGTTCTCGTGAAGAACCTTAACAAGAGGAGCAAGGCAGTTTGTGGTGCAAGAAGCATTGGAAACGATCTTATGTTTACCTGCATCGTATTGCGTGTGGTTCACGCCAAATACCGCGGTGAAATCGACGCCTTCAGCAGGAGCTGAGACAAGAACTCTTTTTACGGAACCTTTAATGTGTTTTTGGAAATCAGCAGCTGATTTGAAAGCGCCTGTACATTCGAACACGATATCCACTTCCCATTTGTCCCAAGGGATATCCGCCGGATTTTTGGAGCTTGAAACAGGAATGCTCTTCCCATTAACGAGTAACCCGGCAGCGTTATGTCCAACTTCGAAAGGAGCCATGCGGTGAGTACTGTCGTATTTTAAAAGATGCGCGCTCGTCGCGATATCTGAAGTGTCGTTGATTCCAACAAAATCCACTTTGTCATAACCGGCTCTAAAAACCATACGACCAATACGACCAAAACCATTAATTCCAACTCTCAATTTGCGTGACATATAAGTTCTCCTGATAAGAACTTATATGTACGCTTTTAGTAGGAAATTGGCAATGAGTCCGACCTAAAGTCGAATCGCGTCAAGGCTAACGCTTTTCTACTGACACTCTTCAGTAGGGCATTTTGCGATTTCTAAAACTTTTAAGTTTGAACTATTCACTGGTGTAACGATCAATACGTTTTTAATGCAACCGAAATGATTGTCGTATTTCATTGAAAATCCTGGAGCTGTGATCAATCCAGATCCGTGTCCATCCCAAACATGGTCTACATTGTTATGAACAGTTGGCTTTGATCCTGTTGTTACAGTAACTTTATTGTCTTCAACGACAACTTTAACTCTTGGTCCAAATTGTTCTCTTGTATCACAAACGATGCGTTCAGCTTTTGCGGTACCTGCCGCTAAAATTAATCCTATTGCTCCTAATGTTTTCAATGCTTTCATGATTTCCCCTTTTATTGTTTTCAAAAATAATCTCTAAATCCTTGTGATAAGGTTTAGTGAGAGCACAGGTATAAGTCAAATATGATATTCCTTATACTTACTATAACATTATACTTATCATAGGAATGAAATTTATAGGAAGCTAGCCGCTCTGGGGACAGTATTTACTTTACAGTTCGCAGGTAATCTATAGATTAGATTGTACATGAACCACTTAAAAAATGAGAAAAGTCCATATCTTAAGCAGCACGTCAATAATCCGGTCGATTGGTATCCGTGGGGAGAAGAGGCTTTTGCCAAAGCGAAGAGCGAGAGTAAGCCTATCTTTTTATCTATAGGTTATTCGACCTGTCATTGGTGCCATGTGATGGAGCATGAATCGTTTGAAGACAAAGCTGTGGCAAAAATTTTAAATGAAAATTTTGTTTCCATAAAAGTGGATAGAGAAGAACGTCCAGACATCGATTCGGTTTACATGACCGTATGTCAGATGCTGACCGGCCATGGTGGATGGCCTTTAAATATTTTCTTAACACCGGACAAAAAACCATTCTTCGCAGGAACATATTTTCCTAAAAATTCAAAATACGGTAGAGTCGGTTTGATTGATCTTTTGCCACGAGTTTCAGATATATTTACTAATAAAAAAGACGAATTGAATCTCACTGTGGATGGCATTCAAGCTGCTCTCAAAGAATCTCAAAACAACAAAACGGTGAGTAGCGATTTTGATTTAGAATTTTTAGTCCACAAAACCAAAGAAGAATTGAGTGGAATGTTTGATAATGAAAATGGTGGATTTGGAATCAAACCCAAATTTCCATCGCCTCATAAATTGATTTTTTTACTTGAAAATTACAAGCTCACCAAGGATCAAGAATCCTTAGCGATGGTGGAAAAAACTCTTTTCAAAATGCATCAGGGTGGGTTTTACGATCATATTGGAGATGGGTTTCATAGATATTCCACAGATGAGAAGTGGATCCTCCCGCACTTTGAAAAAATGCTCTACGATCAAGCGTGGCTTTCCTATGCTTACACCTTTTGCTTTGAGCTCACCGGGAAGTCTTTCTACAGGCAAATTGCGGAAAACATCTATGACTTTGTTTTACGAGAAATGACAAGCTCAAACGGTGGTTTCTATAGCGCTTTTGATGCCGATACAGACGGGGAAGAAGGTAAGTTCTATATCTGGACGGTCAACGAACTGGAGAAGCATCTCAGTGCCGAAGAATTGGCTTTTTTGAGAGAAGATTTTGAATTTTCTTTTGAAGGAAATTATTACGACGAGGCCACTCAGCAAAAAAACAATCATAATATTTTCTATCTAGAAAATTCTCTCGAAGTAAAAACAGAAAAAGATATTGAGACATTCTTTACAAAGTTTGCCCCAATCAAACAAAAACTTTTAGAAATTAGAGCACAGAGACCAAAACCTTTGAGAGACGAAAAAATCTTAACGGATTGGAATTCGATCATGGCTGCATCATTTTTAAAAGCGGCCAAAGTATTTGATTTAAAATCTTCTCTAAAAGCTGAAGTTTATAAAAAAGCCGGTTTAAAAAATATCGAATTCATTATTAGTGAAATGAAACTCGATGATCATCTTTTCCATAGAACCTGCGATGATGAACTTCAAAAGTACGAGTTTTTGGAGGATCAAGCTTCGTTCATTTGGGCTTTGACTCATGCTTATGAACTCACGGTCGATAAAAAGTATATTTTGATGGCAAAAGATCATATTCATAAAGTTGAGACCGAGTTCAGTGATCCTAGTGGCGGCTACTTTCAAACTCCGCAGTCTCAAGAAGTGGTATTGATGCGTATGAAGGATCTCTATGATGGAGCCATTCCATGCGGTAATTCCATATATATGACGGCCCTTACAAAATTGACTCTTTATCTCAAGGATCCGATTCTGCAGGAAAAGTACGAGCAAAATATCCAGAAAATGTTTGACCAAATTGTATATTCTCCCTCGTCTAACACGTTCCTGACAATGTCATGCTTGTTTTTTCTACATCCTTACTGTGAAGAAGGACTTTGTTAAGAGTCGCGCTGCATTTATGTGGAAACTACCAAATCTCTAAGATACGAATATTCTCGGTTTACATTCAAATAAAAGAATAACTAACGGTAAGAAACTTTCATGGGGGGATTTAATGAAGTTTTGGGCACTTATTCTATCGGTTTTTACGTTCGTAGGGGTTTCGTCTTTCAGTTCTAGTTCGGTAGCAGTTTCAAATCGCATCGAAGAAAAGCAATCGGAAAAAAAAGTCAAGAAAGCTTGTATTGGCCAAAAGAAATACGGTGAAAATTCTGATTATATTGTCACAACTGAAAGTGATGAAATCAAAATTATGTCTTATAATGTAGAAAATTTGTTCGACACTATCCATGATGAAGGACGAGATGATTATGAATTCCTACCTATAGATAGTGCGGAAAAAGAAAAATGTGATTTCAAAAAAGGTTATTATAAAGAAGCTTGCCAGAAAACAGACTGGACAGATGACAGACTTGAATTGAAGTTATCGCAAATTAAAAAAGTCGTTGAAGCTCAAGGCGAACTTCCAGACATGCTCGCAGTTCTTGAAGTTGAAAATGTGAATGTGGTTTCCCAGTTGGCAGATTACTTAGGTTACCCAAAATTTCTCGTTACATCAGGTGAAGATAAGAGAATTGAACTTGCTGTTCTCTACAAAGAAGACAAAGTTAAATTAAAAGAAATGAAAGAAGTGAAGATCGTATTTCCGTCAGAAGTGGGACAAAAGAATACGCGCAATATTTTGGTGGCAAACTTTATAAGTCTAAAAAACAAAGATCAAATGATCGGTCTTTATGTGAATCATTGGCCATCTCAAGCTTCCCCATCAGTGACGCGTGTAACAGCCGCTAAGCACATTAGAAAAACAATTGATCAATTCTCAAAGAAATACAAAGACAACTACCATGTGGTAGCGGTAGGGGACTTCAATACGATCGAAAAGGACAGTCCAAAACCCTTTGATATTATTCAAGATAAGGAATGGGAATATAGTCTCCTTGATGTAGAACAAAAATATAGAAAATCTTCTTACAAGAAAGATCCTAACAACATGTTAAAGAAAATGGCTCCAAGCTCTTATTACTACAGTGGTGATGGAACTTGGAATCACTTGGACCGCATTTTTGTGAGTTCAAACTTAGTAGACAATAAAGGTATGGAAGTGATGACTGAAACGTTCAGAATCCTTGCTCCAGACTTTGTATTAAAAAGTGTGACTCCAAAATCGAAAAAAGACGAAACAGAAGAGAGTCGCGCGAAAGCTTGCACGTTCTCGGCTCCAAAAAGATATTTTCATAATGCCACAAATCCAAATGCTGCGGGATTCTCAGATCATATGGGGTTAATTGTTAAGTTGAAACTTTAAACGTGCAATCTGTAGCCAACACCACGGATTGTTTCGATTGTTTTTCCGTAGGTATTGAGTTTTTTACGAATTGCACAGATGTGAACATCAATCGTTCTTTCTGTTACTGAATTAGTGCCATTGATGCGTTGGATAAGTGATTCTCTAGAAAGAGGTTTTCCGTCAGCCTTTAAAAGCTCTTTTAGAATGTTGAATTCCATTAAAGTGATTTCTAGATTATTGCCAAGGATTTTTACTTTGTAAGAATCAAAATCGACTTCAAGATCTCCTTTCACAAGAATGTTGCGACTAGAAATTGAGGAAGCTGAGGTCTTTTCTTGGTAACGATTTAAAACTGCTTTTACTCTTCTCAAAAGAACATTCACAGAAAAAGGTTTTTCGATATAGTCGTCGGCACCCATGTCAAAAGCATTAACGATATTGTCTTCGCTCGAAATCGCAGTTAAGAATACCACCGGTAGATCGGCATATTTTGCATCACCTCGGAGGCGAGATAGAACTTGAGAGCCCTGTATATCGGGTAGATTGTGGTCAAGGATCATAAGATTAGGCCTAAAGCTTTCTAATACTTCAAACGCTCTTTTGCCGTCGTTCACAGAAATGGTTTTGTAGCCGTTTTCTTCAAATATACTTGTCAGAAAATCTCTGAGCTCTGACTCATCTTCAACTAGTAGTATGCTATTGTTCACAATTCCCTCCGTGATAAACCATCAAACAATATTAGTTTAACGCACTCGGTTTCTTAATATAAATTAAGATGATCTTAATAACAATAAATATGACTTAAGTCCTGATATGATCGAATTTTTTGATAAACTAGCCAAGATACTAATAAAATAAGGTATATAGGGGATCAACATGAGACTGCATCATTTGTTAATTTTAAATACAATATTAAGTACGATATTATTTTCACAATTTTCTCAAGCGGCGTACGTAGAAAAAGTGAAGGGCAAAAAGATACTGGTCTTCTTAGATGGAATGTCTGTGAGTAAAGGAGATATGGTAGAAACCATTGATCCCACGTCGAAAAAGAAAACCGCTATTCTGAGAGTCACGACAGTAAAAGACGATAAAGCGATTGCAGAACTTGTGCGTGGTAAGGCGAAAATCAATCAAACAGTGTACACAAGAGCAGCTGGAAAATCTGTTGAATCACCGAAAGAAATGCCAACGACTAAAAAATCTGTAAAGAAAAGTACTGTTGCCAATCACAACTCCACATTTGCTATCGGCGGTATGTTAGGAGTTGGTTTTGATACCATGGAGCTAAAACTTCCGTACCCAACTCCCACTGAAACAGTAGAAACCACAGGTATGGGATTCAGTTTAATGGCAGTTGCTGATATGAAGCTCAATGACTGGTTCTCAGTGAGAGCTCTAGCGGGGATGGAGCAGTTCAATGTAAAAGGTGACTCTGTGGATGGTGGTTCAGGTGGTTATTGTGTAACTTGTGAAACAGAAATCACCTACTTCAAAGGAGCGGCTTGGGGTAAAGTGAGTTTATTCAGCTCAGTTTGGGCGGGATTAGGTCTTGGGTTACAGCATCCTCTCAGCAAAAAGACAAATGCTCTTGATGAAGCATCAATCAAAAGTGAAGCCGTATACATGTTTGGGGGTGGAGCAGATGTTGAATTAACAGATAACATGTACATCCCGCTTCAAATTGAGTACGGTATGACTCCAAGTTCTGACTTTGCAAAGTCAACCTACTATGGCGTTCGTGCTGGGGTTATGCTACGTTATTAAACTCATGAAATATTTAATTCAGAATTCAACTCTCATCCCAATGATCAAAGATCGTGAAGTATTATCTAACGATCTCTTGATTGAAAATGGAATCATCAAGCAAATCGGAAAGATTCAACCGGATTCAAACACTCATGTGATTGATGCCAAGGATTGCTTTACTTTACCCGGTTTTATCCAAGGACATATTCATCTTGTACAAACTCTCTTAAGGCATCAAGCCGATGATTTAGAGCTTTTGGATTGGCTAAAGGAGCGCACCTGGCCCTTTGAAGCCGCAATGGATGGTGATGCCATCGAAGCATCAAGTCTGCTCGGAACTTCAGAGCTTTTGTTGGGTGGAACAACAACAATTTGTGATTACGGAACCACACACTCTCATGAAAGAGTCTTTAAAGTCGTAGAAAAAATGGGATTACGATACATCGGTGGAAAAACTCAGATGGATCAAGGTGAAGGCGTTCCAGCCCCTCTTTTAGAAAAAACAGATACTTCTTTGAGAGAAGTCTATGACCTTGGTAAAAAGTGGCATAAGGCTCATGGGAACAGAATTCAGTACGCGGTTACCCCAAGGTTTGCCGTGAGCTGTACAGAAAATCTTTTGAGAGAATCGGTAAAAATGGCTCGCCAAAATGGTTGGTATTTACAAACGCACTCTTCAGAAAACAAAGGGGAGATTGAGCTTGTCGAAAAATTAACAGGCAGAAAAAATATTTCCTATTTAAATGACTTAGAATTTTCTGGGGAAGATACAATTCTCGCTCACTGTGTGCATCTCACTGAGAAAGAGATGGCGATTTTGGCAGAGACAAAAACAAGAGTATGTCATTGTCCTGGTTCCAATTTAAAATTGGCATCTGGTATTGCGGATATTCCTGAAATGTTAAAAAGAAAAATTCCCGTGCTGTTAGGTGCAGACGGTGCCCCGTGCAACAATCGCTTAAGTATTTTTAATGAAATGGGATTGGCAGCCACGATTCACAAGGTCAAATACGGTCCATTGAGTATGCCAGCGTGGCAAGTTCTAAAGATGGCTACCGTAGATGCAGCCAAAGCTCTAAGGCTGGATAAAGAAATAGGCACGTTGGAAGTGGGAAAGAAGGCCGATATCGTTATTTTGTCTCGTAAATCTCTCTCGATGAATCCTGATGGCGATCCCGCCTCACAAATAGTTTACGGTGCTCATCCTAACGATGTGGCTTACGTTTTTGTAGAGGGAAAAATGCTAGTGGATAAATCTAAACTGACATCTGTAAAAGAAGAATCAGTGATCGAACAATCTCGAGATGCTTGGAATAGAACCCGTCCTAAAATGAAAGAATTTATTGTTTGAAAAACATTTTTCAAAAAAATATTTTAAACCCCATCGTAGATTTATTAAAGCAAGGGCTAACTCCTGAGAAATTAGCACTTTCCCTTTGTGCAGGGATTGCAATCTCATGTTTTCCGGTTTTGGGATCCACAACAATTTTGTGTGCGCTATTTGCTCATTTTTTTAAGGTGAATCATATTGCAATTCAGATCGCCAACTATGTTTGTTATCCTCTCCAATTCGCTCTATTAATTCCTTTCTTTCTAATGGGTAATTATATTTTTGGTTACGAAAAAATGATTTTTAACATTCAAGATATGCTTACTCACTTTCAAATCGATACTGTAGGTTTTTTTCAGACTTACACAGGCCTTGCCTTACGGGCTTGTGTTGCTTGGTTGATAAGCGCTCCTATTATTGGATTGGCAACTTACTATCCACTTAAAATACTTGTTCAAAGAATCTCTAAGAAGCAAGCGGCTAGCATGGTGATATTAATTTTTTTTACAAGTATAGCAAATGCGGAAATTTTTAAATTCACAGGTACAGCTAAAAATACAAAAGGGGAAGTGGTCTATACAGAAAAACATAAAGTTATCCTTGATAATAATAAAGTTATTTCAAGTGAAACGCTTTACTATAGCCATGAAGATAAACTTATTGCGGAGCTTAAATCAGATTATAAAACCAGTATGTTTTTACCAGAATATATCTTTAAAGATCTAAGAAGTGGAATCGAACATATTGTTGTTAAAGATGGCGACAAGCTGTTGTTAAAGTCTAAAGAAAATGAAAAATCTAATATAAAAACAAAAATTATAAAAGCATCTGAGAAGATGGTATCTTGCCAAGGATTTCATTATTTTATTCGAGAGAATCTTGATAAATTTAAAAGAAATGAAGACAAGGACATTCAGCTTATTTTACCAGGGTTATTGGATTATTTTACATTCAATATAAGAGCTCAAGACAAAAAACAGACAGAAGGACCTATTGTAAATTTAAAAATGACGGTAAATAGCTGGGTTTTAAAAATGTTTGTGCAAACAGTAGATATCGAATACGATACAATTAAAAAACAACTTTTAAAGTATCGGGGTGCCTCTAATATTTTAACTGATAGTGGCAAGACTCAAGATGTTGAAATTACGTATCAATATTAAATAGCAAAACTTTTTTTATCTAAAGTTTTTCACCTATGTCTCCGATTGAGATACAAGAGGAAATAATCGTGAAAACTAACATTCTACATTCTATGGCGAGAATAATAGTTTTGCTTTTTTGCACGTCACTACTGATTCCTTTTCAGAATTGTTCTGTTTATAAATCCGAAGGCAGAAAAGATTTTTCCAGCAGTT
Source organism: Bdellovibrionota bacterium (assembly GCA_040386775.1). Taxonomy (NCBI): domain Bacteria; kingdom Pseudomonadati; phylum Bdellovibrionota; species Bdellovibrionota bacterium. The sequence continues at coordinate 258,527 of JAZKEU010000017.1, forward strand.
TAGATCAAGCTGCAGACAAAGGTTGTTATCCTTACATTGATACAAATTTAGCTATGGAATTTATGGATATCCTCGATGACTCTTTGAATGTTTATAAAAATAAAGTCGAGGGCGAAGATGCGCACTCCTGTGATTTTAGAGCAGCAGGGCATTTACTTAACCATATCAATTGCAAGATTTCTCAAGGAAATGGTGAACACGCACTCTTATTGAAACAAAATGGTGCCCTTGCTTTTGAAGATACGCAGGCCATTTGGACAGCGCCTGCAGCGGGAACTAGGCCGGGATTTGTAGGTAACAATCATGGTGGTTACATCACTTTAGATGCAGATGGATTGTACACCATTAAATATCTCGCTCTAGATGATAATGAATTAAAAGGTGTCGGTTGTGCAGTGAGACTCACAATTCCTGATTACAACACAAACGCCATCGCCACCCAAAACACGCTCTCAAAAATAACTTTAGAAATGGCGATGAAAAGGTGAGCCGCACCTTTTCCAAAGTTTCGCGTTATTTGACGCAGATCTGTGGAAAAGGTGCGGCTCACCTTTTCATCGCTTTTACTCTTTGGATTACAGGTGGGTGGGTGTATTCAAAAAAAACTTTGAGAGGGTGAGGATTTAAATTCGATAATGAATCCACTGACATTTTTTTTAAAGCATTCACTAATTCTTGGGAGTGGCCGTAGGTTCTCGCGGCATAACTGTCGGCCTCGAACTCATATTTTCTAGAAAGATAGAGACTATAGAGGGAAATCATTGTTGAAATCGGAGAATAAAATATTCCAAAGAATACAAAACTTGCATAAATCGAAATATTTTCCATCTGGAAAGCTTTGAATATTTCAGGGTTTTTCATGAACAAAGAAAAAACATAAAAAGTTAGCCCAGTTGTAAATATAGAAACAAAGAGCTGTCTAAAAATATGTTTTTCTTTGTAGTGACCAATTTCGTGAGCGAGAATGGATACTAACTCTTGCTGCGTGTGCTTTTGGATCAAAGTATCAAAGAGAACGATTCTGCGGAATTTTCCAAAACCGGTAAAGTAGGCGTTGGCCTTAGTGGAGCGTTTACTGCCGTCCATTTTAAATAGCCCTGAAAGTTTAAAATTTTCCTTTTTGGCAAAATTTTCGATTTCTGTTTTTAGAGGTCCCTCTTCAAGGGGTTCAAATTTATTAAAGAGTGGCATAATGGTCACCGGTGCTATAAACATCACAAAAAGTTGGAACAAAATAATAAAAGCAAAAACCCAAAGCCAAGCGTTATTTACAGTTTCAAAAAACCAGAAAATAACAGCGAGAACAATTCCTCCTATCAGAACTCCCATAAGAACGCTTTTGAATAAGTCTCCAATAAAGGTTTTCGGTGTGGTTTTATTAAAACCAAATTTTTCCTCTATAACAAAGGTATCATAAATATGAAACGGTAAACCAATAAGTCCACCCAGAAGCGAAAGTGTTGCGATGTAAAGTAGTCCTTGGAAAATAGGATTTGAAGTGACATCTCGAATTTGTAAATCAATAAAATTAAATCCACCCAATGCGATAAAGGTAACTAAAAGCAAAGTGGAGATTGCTCCTTCGAGTAACGCGAACTTAGTGTTGGTCTTTAAGTATGCTTGAGATTTTTTGTATTTTTCTTGATCATAAAAACCTTGAAATTCAGTCGGAACTTCCGTTTGGATGTTCTTGATATTCAGGAGGTCAATGATTGAAGAAAATAGGTAGCTACCAATGATAATTATAAAAACAATATACTCTAGCTTCATATGCTTTAGCTTTGAATAGGGCGCTAATTTAGTCAATATGCTCCTCAATATAAGTGCTATTAAATAAAAATTTTTATTCTCAAGTTAAGACATTTTATAGCCGATAGGTTGGATATAGAAGTTTGTGTGTCTTTAAGAGACACCATTCTTGGAATTGATGAATTCTGATAGCCATCAGCTGGATATAGGTCCAGAGAGGCGTAAGTTTCATTACATATTTTACGTTAAGTTCTGCGATAATGTATCTATTGAGGGGTTATTAATTATGAAGAGTTTCACTGCACATATCGTAAGAAAATGGGCTTTCTATTCTGTGACTATTTTTTCCACAGTAGTTTTAGTGTCCTATCAAAACTGCGGAAAAGTAAAATTTAGCGCTTCAAGAGATCAAACGCTCACACCACAGTCTTGCGGATCTATTTCAATGGCTCCACCTAACGGATTGTCAGAAAATACAAGTGTGGCCTTTACAGTGACACCTCCGAATGGGATTACAATATCAGATCTTTCTTGGAGCTTTACTAAAGGTTCAAGCTCTACAGTAGTTTATTCGACAACAACAAATCCAGCAGTTCACACATTCAATCATGCCAGTGAGGGTGTTGGAGATTATTTAGCTACGGCAATTTTTATGAAGAGCGATGGTAATGGTTGTGAACTTGCACAATCGTTCCAAATTATCACGGGTGATCTTTGCGTTGATCCTTCGGGTATCAGTGGTCCAACGGTTGGTTTTGTAGGTGAATTGACATCACCATTCTCTGTCGACTACGAAGATTGTTTTGTTGGAACTGCAGTTTGGGATATGGATAATGATGGAATCCCAGAGCATACAGTTTCTGTGACGGATTCAGTAACTCATACTTACACAGCACCAGGAACTTACACCGTGACTGTCACGGTGATTGATGGCGAAGATAACTCGCAAACAGTTTTAACTTCTACAATTGTAGTTAATTATCCGAATTGTCCAAATGGAGCAACAAATCCACCTGATTGTAATCAATGTCCAGTAGGACAAACTCCTGTAGGAGGTCAGTGCGTACCGAGTTGTACGAATGGTGCCATCAATCCTCCGCTCTGTACAAACTGTCCAGCAGGTCAAACTCCAGTGGGCGGTCAGTGCGTACCCAATTGTCCGAATGGAGCAAATAATCCTCCGACATGTACAACATGCCCAGTGGGTCAAACTCCTATTGGTGGTCAGTGCGTACCCAATTGTCCAAACGGCGCAACAAATCCGCCTTCATGTACAAGATGTGATGCGGGTCAAATTTTAGTAAATAATCAATGCATAAACGATTGTCCAAATGGAGCAATCGATCCTCCTGCGTGTATAACATGTTTACCTGGACAATTTATTATTGGAGGTCGATGTACGACTCCAGTAAATTGTATGGTGGGTACAACTCAAGTTCTGCATGGAGCAACTAGAACATTCTACGACAATTCGAATGTAGGTTGTGGAGCGGGTCAGTCTCCAAGTTGCGCAAGCCAAGCTAGAACTTGTGATAATGGTGTGATGAGCGGATCACAAAACTTCGCTGCGATTGCATGTCAGTCGATAAGCTGTCCAACAACTTGTCAAAATGGCGCAATCAATTTTCCAGCATGTACAACGTGTCCGGCAGGAAGAGTTATTGTTGACGGTCAGTGTGTTATTCCATCAGGTTGTAACGTCAATGGAACTCCGATGGTTCATGGAGAAACAAGAAGCTTCTATCCATCTTCAGCAGTTTCTTGCGGAGGATCTTGTACTCCAGAATCTAGAACTTGCAACAACGGTGTAGTCAGTGGAAATACGGCAAATACAGCTACAACTTGTTCAGTAGCAGCATGTACATCTTGTACTCTAGATGGAATAACGGTGGCTCACGGTCAGTCGAGAGATTTCTTTATTGAGTCCGCGGTAACTTGTAGTGGATCGTGTTCTTCGATTTCTAGAACTTGTAATAATGGATCGTTCACAGGTGATCCTGCTTACAATCGCGCAACTTGCGTAGAAGCAATCTGTAATCACAATTGGCAAATCGGTGAATGGAGTGCCTGCAGTGTGACAGCATGTGGACAAACAGGAACGCAAACTCGATCTGTAATTTGTATGAGAAGTGATGGTGTTGTAGCTGATGATTCAGCTTGCGGAACTAAGCCTGCGAATGTGCAAGCATGTTCTACGGCTCCTTGTAATCAAGCAGGGTGTTGGACATGCGTAGGAACTGATTCTGAATGCTATCCAGGGCCTGCAGCAGGTTGCGGATACGGAGGATACTTGAGTGCACATGGTGGACCCGATTTAAGAAAGACATCTTGTGCGCAAATAGGTGATAGAGCCGGCTTCCAAAGATCACGTCCATCAGGAGTTATCTGTGATGGCGGTTGGTTGTCTTGTGAACCATGTAAACCTAACGGCATTGGCGGAAACTAGAATCACAGTATTCTAAAAATAAAAAACCCAAGCGAAGGCTTGGGTTTTTTATTTTGTACTTTAGATTTTATCTTAAATACTAAAATGGAATTTCTTCGTCCGAATTAAATGATGGCTCTGCACCAAAATCTTGAGCAAAGTTATCGCCACCACCTGCAGATTGAGAAGATGCGCCAGCTCCAGCATTTGCAGATCTTTCACCCGCAGCGCCTAAGAATTGAACTGTGTTTGCTACAACTTCTGTAGAATATTTTTTTTGACCAGAAGCTTGATCTTCCCAAGAACGAGTTTGAAGTTTTCCTTCAACGTACACTTGGCGTCCTTTAGCTAAATGTTGACCACAGATTTCAGCCATCTTTCCCCAAACTACAATTCTATGCCATTCAGTTTTTTCCTGCATGTCACCAGTCTGTTTGTTTTTCCATGATTCGCTAGTCGCAACAGAAAATCTCGCGATAGCTTGGCTTGTCGCCGTGTACTTTAATTCTGGATCTGACCCAAGACGACCAACGATGATGACTTTATTAACTCCTGCCATAATATTCCTTCCCCTATCATTTTGACTTAAACTTAATTGTTTCTCGTTAAGATAGAGCGCTTAGTTTCAGTAAAACTAAATCAGGAGAAAGACTCGAGTCAAAAAAATAAAAGGTGAGCCGCACCTTTTCCAAAGTCTTGCGTCATGTGACGCAAATCTTTAGAAAAGGTGCGGCTCACCTTTTAGAAAGAGTTGGCTGGGGTCATGCGGGGAGGGCCGTAAAAATTGGCTCCGGAGACTTTAAAGATGTATTCACGGCCTTGTGGGGTTTCAGATTTTTTATAAGAGTCTAAAAACCCTAGGAAAAGTCCGGCTTTTGCTTGGTAGCTGGGTTTTGTTTTGATCTGTATTGTCAAATCAAAGGCCCCGGGATTTACGTTGACTTGGCCACCTGAACTTTGAAAGTTCAAACTCATGGTTCCGCGAACCTGGGCATAGAGTTCATCGGAAGGACTTCCGATTTGGGCCTTTTCGATATTCAATTCACCTTTATTCATCTGACCTTTTAAAATCAATTCTTGAAGCTTTGTATCGGGGAGGGCCAAGGGACCAATCGGAGTGGGCACACTTGCTGCCGTAATATTTATTCTTGTGGCTTTTAAATCCACCTGTGCATCTGGCTGCTCAGAAAAAGAAGGGTCGATCACGGCATCGGAATCTAAATTCATTTTTCCTTCCAGAGTCATCGGAAGAGCAAGAAGTTGAGAGAGTTTGGACAACTCAATTCCTTCGGCATCAATAGTAATATTTTGCTTTAACGCTCCCGAAGTGGCTTTAGAGCCGCCGCGAGTAGTGAGATCTAAATCTCCATCAAAAATTCCTTTAGCACTCAAAGAAACTCCAGGCTTAAATGACAATAGCCCTGCAATCGAAGGAGAAACCATCACGCTATCCGCGGAGAGAGGAGGGAATTGAATTCCTTGCGCCTTCACATCGGTCAATTCCAATCCTGGACTTGGTAACAGTGAAAAGTGCAGTTCCTTGAACTTTAAAAAGACTTGATTCTGGGTGAGCTTTGCAATTTGAGTGGTCACATATGAGCCAAGGTCACTGAACGGAAAGAGTAGAAATAAAAAAACCACATACGCAAGAAATCCTAAGAAAACTTTCTTTTTATTGTTCTTTAAAAAAGTAAGAAACATGCGCAAGTATTTCATTATTCTCTTTTATTCCTTTGATTTTTAGGAGCTGCGGCTGCGGGGGCAGCTTCTTTTACGTTGAAGCTAGAAACTCTGAACTGCACATCATAAAAATGCACGTCCGCTTCGGTGGCTTTCATTTCTAAATTTAAAACTTTCACCAATGGAGAAATTCTATCTAATTCATAACCGATATCTACAATTTGCTTGAGAGTGAGTTGTTTTAAATGGGTCTCGATCCCTGTGGCGTTGATTTGTGGAGGAATCAAAGTAGAACCTTGAGGGTTTGTAAATTGAGTTTCACTCAATGAAGTGATTTGTTCTTTGGTTAAACCTTTTTCAGTTAAAACTCGGTCCACTCTCATTTTTAAATCCGCCGAGGTCAGCCCGAGACTTTGAGGAGGAATGTTTTTAATTTCTTGAGAAACTTCTAAAAGTTCTGCGATGGTGAATTTGGTATCTTCAAACTCAGCGACAGAGTCTTGAGAAGAAGAATGCCAAACATAGGGAATGCTGAACACCACTAAGAAGGCCATAAAGAAAGCCAAAAACACCACAAGTTTTTGGCCTCGAACTGGAAGATTATCATATTTTTCGCGAAGTGAAATATAGGTATCGGATTCTTGAAATTGATCCCAACGAGCAAGAACGGGGTCTTTTAGCTGATCAAATATTTCCTTTAACTTATCCATCTGTCCTTACCCAGTGCTTCTTCGAAGCACTACTATTTAATCTTTCTATCCATTTTAAAACTCATATGAAATACCATGCGCCCATCTTTTGAAGCGATCGATGGCGGAAGTTCTTGCAACTTTTTATCTGAAGCTAAATTTCTTAAAAGACTTTTTATTGTATTGAGTTGGTCTTGGGAGCTGACTTCTCCTTGAAGAACAACGAATTCACTGCGAACGGCAAATTGACGAATGTCTACGGGAAGAGTTTTTCTTTGTGGCAATGAACTTGAAATTTTATTGATGATTTCAAGAGGTGAGTTGATCACCTTAAGATCTGCAAGTTTTTGATGGTCGCTGATTTCTTTTTTCTTTTCACGAATGAATGTGCTGATCGCTCCAGGTCTGGCTTGAGCACCTTTTAATCCTACAGCCGGCGATCTTGCCACATTGGACAAAGCTTCTGTGGCTTTACTTGCGAGATTTACCGCAAGCATTTCTCTGGAATAAGAATAAATAGCAAAGAGAACAAGAGCCGCGGATACGTACTGAACACTTTTTTTCCATTTCTTCCAGAAGACAGTGGCATTGGCTCCAGCTTTTGTGAAAACGCCTTTTCTAAAGTTTACGGGAGGATTCTTTGGCTTTCTGAGGCCTTCAATGGCAAGACCGATAGCAATTGCAGAATCCTTTTGGAGTTCATTTGTTTGTGCAGCGTAAACTTTAATTCCGCTAGATAAATGACTGATCGGAGTGCAAATGATTCCTAATTTGTTTGAGAGGTAAGGAGCAATGTTCACCAGGTGGCTCACGCCGCCAAGCAATTGAATATTCTGAATTGAAATTGATTTTTCACTTTCAATTTCTACGATAGTTTTTTTAAGTTCATTGACGAGAGGATTTAAGGCTTTGACAATGGCATTGGAAAAAGTGATTTGATCTTTTGTTGCGCCATCGTTCTTGGTTAGAACGAATCCTTTTTCTTGTAAGCCTTTTAAACCTTCAGCATAAGAAATTTCATAAGTTTTTTGAATGGCTTTAACAATCTCCAACCCACCGATTTGAATGGATCTGGTCTCAATAAGCGTTTGATTTTGCATCACCATCAAGATGGTTTTTGAATGTCCCATATGAAGGTAAATGTCGGCGCCCGTAGTTTCGCCTAAAGTTTCTGCTTCCGGCGGAGCCAACCACCAGTTTGTAAAGAGATTAGATAATGCAAAACCATCGGTACTGATCACGTCAGGATCAAGTCCCGCTTCATTTGAAAGCTTTATGATGTCATCGATATATTTATTAGGAGTCGCGCAAGCGAGAACTTCCGAAGATCCGCCAGTGAACTTTACGATCTTTGCATCAAAGATGGCTTTGTCTTGATCAAAAGGAATTTCATCTTCTAATTCAAAGGGTAAGCTTTTTAAAATTTTAACTTTTTCGCGGAAGGGAAATGATTTATTACGAATGCTCACTCTATCTTGAGAAACACCGACTACAAATTTGCATAGGTGAGGATCATAGCTTTGAGCAATTCTTGCGAGGGCAGATAAAATTTCGATGCGTTTGTCTTGAGAAATATCTAAGCTATAAGGAATTTCTAAAAAATCGCGCAAGATAAGTGATCTGCCAGTCAACTCAACGTCTGCGACTTTTATGCTGAGAGTTCCAATGTCGATCCCGATGCTTCTCATGTGTGTGCTCTTGGTGGTCTTAAAATTATTTAAGTACTTAAGATGACTTCTATTTTTATTGTCTAACAGAGCGCCGAAGATATCAATTTCTCAAGCCAAAACCCAGACAAAGGTGTTGGTCGAATTAGTTTTCCCACCAGTAGACGACGCGTGGTTTTTGATCTGTGGATGTTGCGCCCGCTGCAGGTGTTTGCGGGTTGTTGCCGGCGCCAGATTTAGGATTAGGATCGTCGGCATCGGGTATTCCATCATTGTCATCATCGGGATCTTGATCGTCAGGTATTTTATCCTTGTCGGTATCGAGAGGGCCACCGGAGCCGCCAGGACCACTTTGACTTTGATTATCTTTGTCCAGAATCGCAATCATCTGATCACGAACCGCCTCCACATCATAAACAATCGCAATAATCTCTCGAGTGACGTTTTGGAATTCACCCGTGACTTTGATTCTAAAATTGTATTCATTGCCGAAAAGAAGAGGAATCTTTGAAGCGTTGAACGTTTGTTGATTGGCACTTATAAAAGCAATAAATTCATTTTCATCTTTGAATGGTCCGCCTTTTTCCAAATCATTTCTTCGGCTGATGATTTCGCTCGCCATTTCGTCGGTAATAATAGGATCAATGGATTTTAAAATTTCTGCATTGGCTTGATTGACGTTAATCCCTTTAGAGCCATACACCGTCACGTGAGGCAATAGAATTTGAAAAACATCTTCTCTCATCCCATCGACCATTTTGAGTTCATCCATAGTTTGGAAAGGTCGGTTGGGAGGAATGACCGCATCATCGTCGGCGTCTGGATATCGAGATTTTTCATCGCCGCCATTTGCACTCACGCTGTCTTCATCCACCCAGTCTTGAAGATTATTGATCAATTCTTCGTAATCAAAGTTTTTATTTTTCTCGGCCCACACATCGTCTTCGGCTTCAAGCTTTTGCACGAAGATCTTAGTGAGTTGTTCTTTTGTCGCTTTCTTTAAACTTTCACTCAAGGAATCCAAATCATTGATATCAATCTTTGAGCCTTCCGCCGAAATTTGTGCCACATATCTTGCATCCATAAAAGAATCACTCGTCGCAGTCTTTATTTGGTCTTTGTCGGCAATGGAAGTTTCTTCAGGAATAGAAGGGGGCCAAGTGAAAGGCATGGACCAAATCATTTGTAGTAAGCTCTCTTGTCCTTTGAGTTGGCTTCCGTATTGCTTATTGATACTTTTAAAGAGCTGAATCCTTAAAAGCGATAGTTCCATTCCAGCCTTGGCCGCATCGTAGGCTTTAATGCGATGATATTCTTTGTTTGAAAGGATGTATTCCACGCTTGTATCGAAATTCAATTCTACCGCGAGGAAAGCCATAATCATCACGCAGAACATGGCCATTAGAAGGGCCACGCCTTTTTGATTTAACTTTTGAGGCTTTCTAGAGGGAAATTTAAAATTCATCAATTTCCTCCTCCTTTGGAGTAATCGACTTCCCCCGGAGCATCATTATCGATTTGTTTTGTTTGCGAAGTGGCGGCATCCATATTATTGGGAAATCTCAATGCCACTACGCGGATAGCAGAAACTTCTTTTTTATTCTGTTCCACGGTGAGGGTCACTTCCACGGCGGAAGGGAATTTGTTTTTTAAAGCGTCATCATTTTCGGTCGTAGATTCCCAATTGTCGACCCAGTCTTCTTTTTCTTTACCGAAGTATCGCAATTCAAATTTCTTAACACCTTCGATAAGGACCGTGTCTGTTCCGCCTTCATCGACTTTGTCATCGATGTAGGGAGAAGTTCTTCTCCATAAACACTTGGTTGGAACATCTGGGTTGGATAAACTTTTGCAGGACTTCACGTAGTATCCAACTTCCTGTTGGTCGGAAACTTTTTCTCCCGGTTGAATGGTGATGTTGTTGAGATTGGTAAAGTGAATGGAATCTTTGGTCCCTTGGAAAGCTGTGTGATTTAAAATTTGACGAATTTTAAAATTTTGATAAATGGGCGAATTTGGATTTCCGGTACCTTTCGGAGGTATATCGTCGGCGGTTCCTAGCTGACCGTCAGGTCCGGGTTGTGCCGTACCACCACCGGTATTGGCTTTCTTTTTCTTTTCAATTTCCTTTAAAACTTCGCTATTCACGTCCTGATAATGGAAAGCGAGATTGATATCACGTTCGATGATTCTCATCGCGGAATTGATTGCAGATCTTTGATCAATGTTTTTTTGAACTTTGGTTTTGAACTCGGCACTTCTTCTCATGGATTGGGACACCATCACAGTGAGGAAGGCCATGATCGACATCGCGATAACAACTTCAATGAGTGTGAATCCAGTTTGTTTTGTTTGGGGCGCTAATTTCTTTGGTGGTAAACATTTTTTAGAGCTAATTATCATATACCCGCTCCCGGAGCAGGAACGCCGCCAGCATAATTCACAATGTAAGAGGTCGTAGAGTATTGCACGGATTTGGATTTTGCTTTCCAGACAATCGTGATTCTCATCTCTTTGATGTTTTTAGAAAAGTGACCAGTCATTTGTTTTACGATGGTTCTTGTCATCTCATCGATGCGTCCATCTTCTGCCATCATCAGTGGTGTGAGGTCTGGAAATTCTAAAACTCGAACTTCCGCCTTCCAGGATAGATCTGGAAACTCATCACCAAAGTCTCCATCTTCTTCTTCAGGAATTGCGGTAAAACCAACTTGATTGTATTTAATTTCAAGTTCAGTTGTTTTACTTTTTAAAAGCGAAGTGATGATCTGAACTTTTTCTGATTTTCTAAATGAAAAAACAGTTCCGCTCCAAGAGGAGGACAGGGCTACGAGAGCGCCAGCCAAAATGATGGTGGCGAGAAGCACTTCTATTAACGAGAAGCCCTTGCTGCTCTTTGCGAGATAAAAGTTCATTGAATGTCCTTTAAACTTTTATATTCGGTCAAAACTGTTCCGACGCCAGTAAGGGGATTTAGAATGATGGTCCACTTGATGGCTTTTTTATTTGTTAAGTGAATGGCAGCTTTGGTAACCAGTCCTTGAGGGAAAAAATAAACATATGCTTTGCCAGTTGTGACTTTATTTTTTTCTGAATATTCAATGTCTTCAAAATAAAATTTGCCAGGCAATTCTTCGGCTTTTTTCGTGGTTTTTTCGTCCATCTCAAAGCCAGTTTCAGAAGTTGCTTCCTCTTCTTTTTTATCCTCGTCATTTTCATTGCTGAGAGTGAGAGTTAAGTCTTTTTGAGTGGCGCGTTCAACCCAGTAAGTGTGAGGTTCGTTAGGATCTTCCGGCATGGTAAAAACCATACGATGAACCATTCCGGTGAGACGTGCGGCAGTTTGGGCTTGTTTTGTAATGACGGTGAGTCTACGAACGGCGGATCTCACTTGATCGCCACTCGATAACTTTGGAACGGCATAGAGAGCTAGGCCTGCAACGAGACCTAACACGAGTAAGACTTCGAGTAAGGTGAAACCTCTAGAGGTCCTCAGAAGAAATGTCGGCATCATTACCTGACCCGCCTTCTTTTTTGTCTTTACCTAAAGATTTGATCGTATAGCTTGATCCACTCGCTTCATATATTAAATCGGTGTTCCAAGCATCTTGTGGATATTTATCTAGATAGGCATCAGGTCCCCAGCTCTTACATTCTCCACCCGTGTTCTCGAGCAATCCATCAAGAGCTGCTGGATAGCTACCACAATCTACATAGTACAATTGCAAGGATTGAGAAACTTTACCCATGATGATTTTTGTTTCTTGAACTTGTGATTTGAAGAAGTTTTTGAATACGCCTTGAGCAAGGAGTGTCAACAATCCTCCAACAATACCCAATACAATCAAAATCTCAATCAAAGTCATACCAGCTTGGCCTAACTTTGTTCTTGGTGTTCTTGATCTAATTTTTGATTTTAAATTTCTAATAGTTAAATTCATTCAGTGCCTCCACAAACATTTCAAATTTTTCAACCGACTTATTAAAGCAGAATATTAACAAATTTTTACTTCATCACCAACGCCAAAAGGCGCTTAGTCGCTTTTGGCGACCAGGTGCGGCGCCAAAAGCGACACAAAAAACGATAAGCGCCTTTTGGTCTATACGCCCTGAGACATTTCGATAATTGGCATCATGATGGCAAAAACGATAATACCGATCACGAGACCCATGCTCACGATCATGATAGGCTCAAGTAAACTCGTGAGTCCTTGAATGCTGTTTTTCACTTGGAAATCGTAGGCATCACTGACTTGAGTGAGCATATTTTCTAGATCTCCCGTTTTTTCCCCGATGCTGATCATAGTAATAACAAGCGGAGGGAATTCTTCAGATTTTTTAAGAGGACCTGCGATAGATTCCCCTTCAGAAATATTTTCTCTAGCTTGGTCGACAGCTTTGGCTAAGACCGCGTTGTTCACCACGTGTCTCACGATGTCCATAGATTGAAGCATCGGTACGCCACCAGCCAACAGAGTAGAAAGAGTTCGAGTGAATCTACTCACGGCAATCAATCTTGCCATTTTTCCAACCACAGGCATTTGGAGAACGATTTCGTCCCATTTGTCTGAGCCTGCCGGAGTGGCCTTCCAGCTTCTGAACATCACAATCACCGCAATGCCAACCACAATGATAATGTGCCAATAATTAACAATGACGCCGCTCAAGTTGATAACGATTTCAGAAAACCACGGAAGCTTTTTATCGGAATCTTCAAAGATCTGCGTGATTTTGGGAATTACAAAGATAAAGAGTACAAAGAGCATTCCAAGAGTAAAAAGCATCATGATCACGGGATACATCATGGCTGATTTTACTTTTGAATTGAGTTCGTTCTGAGCTTCTGTAAATTCCGCTAGTCTCAAAAGAATAATATCCAAGGTTCCAGACATTTCTCCGGCCTCAACCATGGAAACATAAATATTATTAAAAATTTTTGGATATTTTCTCATGGACTTGTGAAGTTGCGAACCTTCATTCACTTGGTTTCTAAGTTCAGAGCAAGCTTCTTTTAAAGTAGGATTTTCCACTTGCTCAGAGACGGCAGAAAGAGATTCCACAAGAGGAACATTGGCCTTAATCAAGGTCGCAAGCTGTCTTGTCATCATGGATAGATCTTGAACGTTAACTTTTGTTCCGCTGCCAGGTTTCTGACTTTGTTTTTTAGCTAGGGCTCTTTGTTTATTTGCGAGTTCGGTGATAAAGACGCCATCACGCTTTAATTTAAGACGAGCAGTACGCTGATTTTCAGAATCAACAATTCCTCGAACGGTTTTCCCAGTTTTATCTATTCCTCTATACTCAAATACAGGCATGAAGAAAGCTTATCAAGGGGACACAAGCGTAGCAAGAAAAGAAAAAGGAGGCTAAGCCTCCTTTTTCTATGTGCAATCTAGTCTTAAACTAAATTAGAACGCGAAAGTTGCTGCAGCACTTGCGTATTCAAAACTACTTTGTGTAATATCGTCTGTCATCCAGTTGAAATATTTGCTATATTGAACGCCCACTTTTGCAGTTGCAGAAACTTTATAATCAGCACCAATCTTTAAGCTTGGACCAAATGTTGTTTCGTCTTCAAGCCCGGTATCAACCATTGCAATACCGAAGCCTGGAGCAACGTAAACATCAATGTTTGAATCAGTTAGCATATGGATTGGCATGTTTGCACCCAAAGCCATAACCTCAGATACTGCAGCATCTTTATCATCTGTTTGCATGAAGAAATATCCACCAAGACCATAAAGGTTTGTTTTCTTCATTTCGAAATCAGCACCCAAGTGAATTGCACCTTGTGTGAATCCAAGTAAAGCTCTAACTGATTTGTTTTGTGCTTGAGCATTGATAGTTCCCGCTGTTAAAACGCAGAACGCAACTGCTGCTAATAGAATATTTCTCATGTTTTCTCCTGTTGTAGCATGATTGTTTATCAAACATGCTTATTTTATAATAATCAGTTAGTGATCGAAACATGAAAAATTATCTGAATCAAATAATTTAAAGCATTAGCTTAAGAATTGAGCTTAAACGCTAACAATTATAGTCAATTTGTGATGTAAAATGCAAAACTACAGAAATTTAGTCATCAAGCTGCGTATTTGCTAAAAGTTCTTCGAGAGTAGTGATTCCCATTAAAACTTTTCTTACGCCGTCTTCTCTTAGAGTTCTCATGCCTTGTTGAGTGGCCATTTTTTTGATAGCGCCCCCATCCATTTTTTGTAGGATGAGTTGTCTTATTTCCTCGGTCATCTGTAAAAGTTCGCAAACTGTAGTTCTAGAAATATAACCTTTTTGATTGCACTGACCGCAACCTACGGCTTTATGAATTGTTCCTCTTTGCGCTTCTTCTCTAGTAATACCCAAAGTCACCAGCTCAGAATCTGTCGGTTCATAAGGCACTTTGCAATGAGGGCAGAGAACTCTCACGAGTCTTTGCGCAATGACTCCCAACAGAGAAGAAGCAATCAAGAAAGGTTCGCAACCCATGTCCAATAATCTTGGAATCGCGCCGGCAGAATCGTTGGTATGAAGAGTAGATAACACTAAGTGACCAGTTAATGACGAGTTGATCGCGATCTCCGCGGTTTCGTAGTCACGAATCTCCCCAATCATAATCACGTCGGGATCTTGACGAAGAATCGATCTTAATCCACTCGCAAAAGTTAATCCAATTTTTGAATTCACTTGGATCTGACCCACTCCGTGAATTCTTTGCTCCACAGGATCTTCAACGGTAATGATATTGGTGTCGGTGTTATTGATTTTAGTTAAACAGCCATAAAGCGTTGTGGATTTACCGGAACCTGTAGGACCTGTTACAAGTAAGATTCCGTGAGTTTTTCCAAGCACATCATGAATCTTTGAAAGAGCTTCTGGAGAGAACCCAAGTTGTTCTAATTCTAGAATTACGTTGGATCTATCTTGAAGACGCATCACGAGACGTTCACCGTGAGCAGTCGGTACAGAGTTCAAACGAATATCAATGTCTTTACCTGCAAGCTTCAATGGAATTCTACCATCCTGAGGCAAACGTTTTTCCGCGATGTTCAAGTTACCCATAACTTTGATACGAGAAGTGATCGAGTTCTGAAGTTTCTTTGGTGGCTTAAAAATATCATAGAGCACACCATCGATACGGAATCTTACTACCATGTCTTTTTCGTAAGGTTCGATATGGATATCCGATGCTTTTTCTTTAACAGCACGAAAGAGAAGTGTGTTCACAAGTTTAATCACCGGAGCTTCATCATCCCCAGCCTCAAGCAAATCAATGATCGGTTCATCCAGATCATATTCTTCGCCTTCGAGATCATCAAGACCATGAAGGTGAGCCCCGGATTTTTCATAAACCTTATTGATCGCATCTTGAATTTTACTTGAGGTTGAAACCAACATATGAATATTTTTATCAAATAGCGCTCGAAGATCATCCATCACTTTGTAGTTCAAAGGATTAGAAGTCAGAACCGTGATCACACCTTGGTTGTCTTTGAAGGGGAGGATCGAATGAGTTTTTGCATAGTTGATAGGGATATTGCGAATAATATCAGCAGGGATGTCGTTGACGGGAATATCTTTTAAAAAATCTAACTCCAGCTGTTTACAAAGTTCAAAAAGAGCTTCATCTGGAGTAGAAATATTTTTCTTTCTTAATAGTTCCCCAAGCGTTGTTCCATCAGCCGTCTCCGTATCAAAAAGAGCCGAAAGCTCCTTTTCAGACATGCTTGTACTCTTAAGTAAAATATTTCCAACCGTATCAACAGCCATTCTATCTCCAAAGGTGAGCCGCACCTTTTCCAAAGGTTTGCGTCATTTGACGCGGATCTGAGCAAAAGGTGCGGCTCACCTTTTTATTCTTCGATGAATTCGTCTTCCTGTTCTTTGAGTCTATTCGTTTTTGTCGAAGGTTTCAACTTTGGACGCATATTTTCTGTAAATGCTCCGTGACGATCTTTTCCACCGAAGTTTTCTTTAATGTTGCGTACTCTATCATCCAATTTTCGAGAGAGTAGGCGACCAGAGTCTTCTGGGTTTCTGATTACTTTTGGCGTGATGAATACGATGAGATTTTGTTTTTCAACTTTATTTTCAGTCGACTTGAATAGCCATCCTAGAACTGGAATATCTCCCAATAGGGGAACCTTAATTACAGTTTCAGTTTGCGCATCTCTCATCAATCCCCCGAGGACTGCCGTGTCACCATCTCTCATTACGATATTAGTTTCAATAGCTCTGTCGGAAGTGGTTCTTGAAATTTTTCCCAATTCAGATCCATCAGTAGGGTTGGCATCAACTTGCTTGATGGTTTGCTTGATATTTAGTCTGACAGTTTCACTGCTCGGAGAAATATGAGGTTTAATCACAAGTTTTATCGTCGCTTTAACTCTTTCTACGTTAGGTGATGTTGCTCCACCCGTTCCTGTAGGAACAGCAGTCACTGCAATTGGAACCTCTTGACCCACTTCCACCGTTGCTTCTTCGTTATCCATAGCAATAATTTGCGGAGTTGCAAGGACATCAGACTTTGTATTTTGCTTTAGTAAACTTAAGAAGCCCATCAAGCTTTTTACGTTTACAGTTTGACCACCAATTTTAATTGGAACAGTTTCTCCGCTACCAAATCCTAAGATCGCGCCTTCACCACCAATGGCGGCAAGGCTGGCAATACTCGAGTGACCACCGAATCCTGCTCTTCCTAAGCCCTCAGTTCCTTTTTCAAATTTGTAATAAGAAATACCAAACTTAGTACTATCGTTACTTACCATCTCCATGATGATCGCTTCCACATATACTTGATCTCTTGGAATATCGATTTTATTCAGCAACGCTAGAACCGCTTGGTAATCCTGCTTGCTACCTACGATAATCAAAGAGTTCGTGTCTTTATCCGCAGAGATCTTAACGTCTGCCCCGAATAATCCCGATGAAGAAGAAGATCCGCTTTGAACGCCGCCCATAGGATTTCCAAAACCATCATTGAATACCGGAGGAGGCGGGAAGTTTTGCGCTCCTGCTTGTCCCTTTTGTTCGTCCTTCAATTGTTTTGCAATGCCATTGATGATGTCCGATATTTTTTCAGCTTCACCATGTTTTACATAATACACATAAGCGCCACCAGAACTTTCAGAAAGTCTAAAGTCCAAAGTCGCCACTAATTTTCTAATTTTATCGATACCAGATTTATTGCCCACTACGATTACAGAGTTTGTTCTGTCATCTGGAATCACTGTGGAGAAAGCACTTCCGCCAGTGGATTGCGATTGGCCACCAGGTCTGAATCTTGGAATTCCAGAGGAGAATGCTCCGGCAGAAGATTTCTTTTGGCCTTTGTTAATGATTTGGTCGATGAGGTCTGCAATGTCTTTTGCTTTTGCATTTTTGATATTGATCACGGCCAATTGTTCGTCAAATCCAGCGATATCCAATTGTCCCACGATTTTGATTAATCTTTGAACACTAGAAGCTTGATCCGAAACGATAAGAGAGTTGGTAGGTTCATAAATATCGATGTTACCATTTTTAGAAACGAGTTTTGTCGCAAACTTATTCATTTCTGCAGCGGGAACATATTTTAAGTGAATGATTCTGGTGATCATCTGATCTGTGTCTGGAGTGTAAGCGCCAGAAAAAATTTCTAAGTTGTCTCTTTGTGCATCTCTCACCGGAAGAATTTTTAAGAATTTTCCAGAAGGCACAATCGAGAATCCTCTGATCGCAAGAGCACTCAAGAACACTTTGTAAGCTTCTGCCACAGTGATTTGGGTTGGCGCCATGATGGTGATTTTTCCACTCACGTTGGGATCCACGATAAAATTTTTGCCTGTCAATTCCGAAATGGCTTTGATCACATCGGCGATATCCGCATTTGGGAAATCAAAACTATCGATAAGATCGGGATAGTTTTCATTTGTGATGTCCGCATCCGTGGCCTGCGAAAGAGGAGGAGTTTTTCTTTTCTTTGTTCCACTAAAGGCAGGATTTGCTGGACCTGAAGATGTTGGCGCAAAACTATTGTTCGGTGTTGGTGGCGGTGGAGGAGTATTTTGTTGTCCACCAAAGACATCATCGCCACCCGGAGAGTCACCCATATCCATATCAGGAGATTCCAAAAAATCATTTTCTTGCAATATATCTTCTTGAGCATGCACATTTCCAGTGAATGTCACGGGTGTGATCAGCGTAATTGCAACTGTGATCCACAATAATTTTAATTTTGCATTTGAGCGGCTCTTACTTATCATAAACCATCCTTGGTTCGGTGGGCATCATTTGCGCCCATTAAAATCTTATTCGTTAATATTAAAATTCAGCGACGCCGGTCTGCCGTCGCGTTCAATTTCCAATTCAATTCGTCCTTCATTACGGAGATTATTATAAAGCTCCATAGCTTTAGCGGGGCTATTGACCTTTTCGCCGTTAACGCCTTTGAGCACGTCACCAACTTTAAGACCAATCTGGCTAAAGACACTGTTCGGTTCAATTCCTAACATTTTAAATCCATCAACTTCTCCGCCGCTACCAGGAACAATGTTCGGAACAGCCGTGGCTTGCTGAAGAAGATCTGGAAGATTTTTTAAGTAATTATTTAAATCCGAGCGCTTGATCGAAATTGTGTCACCTTGCTGAGAAAAAACAGCAGTAGAAGCAGCAGGAGATGTCTTTGCAAAGCTCACCTTCGCGTCTTCAGGGATTTCGATATACTCTAAGCGTGAGCTCTGAGAGTTTCGAATGATAGCTTTTCTTCTTTGCACTTTCACAAGCGTAGCAATATTTTCAATTTGATCGTTGGGAAGATATGGAATCACTTCGTTCGTAGTTCTCAACTGAATTGTGGCCACACTCTTTGCGGGATTCACATGCACAATGGTACCGATAAGATTGAGGGGCAACGTTGATTTCACCGCTGGTCCATCATCTGCAAATTTTTCGCCCTCATTGGTTGAAAGAGGATTTGGAATGATCCCATCAGAGTTAAAAATATTTCTGTCAGTGATTGGCCCGTACTCAGTTCTAGATTTCATCTGCGGTCCAAAAGAACCTTTCTGAGGAAAGATAGGTGGTGCAGAAGTTGGCAGGAGCGAATCTCTCATAAATAAAATCGTAAGATCCGCAGAAAAAAGTGCGATCAAAAGAATCAACACTAAGGGAAGATGTTTATCAAAAGAGCCTTCACGAATTGTCTGTGGTCGGATGGGACGAGCGCCGTAGTAAGTTTGTGACGAAACATCTGCATTTGGATTAAAAATTCCAGTGGAAGTGTTTTCGAATTGGTCATTTCCTAAAGAGTCATTTTCCAAAGAGCTTTCTTTAAAAAAAGATGGGAATATTTTTTTTAAAATATTTTTGATAGCCATTGATGTGATTTCCCCGATGTCGCCGTATCTCTCTAAAGGTACCCTAAAGAAATGTTAGCAATGGAGTGCTTTTTCGGATACGAAATTCTTAAATTTTGGCTTTCAAATCCTATATATATGAAGAGTCTAGTCTTAGGTCTCGTTATGGCTGACCCAAGAATTTCTTATTACTTGAGATATTTTAAGCAGTTAATGAGTTTTGACCTGAGGCGCAATTACAATTTCATACGAAATCTTTTCAAGATGAGGGAATAGATTTTTAATTTTCGTCAAAATTAGGCATAACCCTAACAAGCTTTGTGATCAGTGTTTCGATGATGAGTAACTACGAAACATAAAAAAGTTCGGGGAAGATCTAAAGTCTCTTGCAAAAGTTCGTGGGGAATAAAAGCAAGAATTAAGCATCGGTCAAAGCGTACTAGAAAGTTTTAGGACTGAAAAGTTAGCCAGATGATGCGTGGGTGTGTGAGGGGTTTTAATGAAAGCGATCTTGTTTAGCGGTTTATCCATGATGGACCAGAGTTCTGTAAGAGAGTCACTAATTCGTATTCCTGAAGTTCTAAATCGTATCAAGACAGCACAAAAAACAGTCGACCAGTTAACAAATAGTTCCGTTGAATTGGTTAATTGCATGCTCGATGACGATCAAACTTTCACAGCGAACTGCAAAGTAAGAAGAGTTCTCGTAAATCTTGTGCAGCTTGGTCTTTATGATAGGCACGTAAAAAATAATGAAAAACCAAAATACTTTGTAGGTTCAATTTCAAACCTTTCGGCTATCGAACATTGTCTGGGATTCAGTTATATTGATGAATTTGTAAGATCAGTATGGTTCCAAGATCTAGAGGGTTCGGAAGCAGGGATACCTGTAATGTCTGAAAGTAAATATCAAGATATCCAAGTGATTCAAATGATGAATCGTAAACCGACACAATTCTATATTTATGAGTTTAGCCAATTGTCGACAGAGATGTCTGAGTCAAAGAAAATTGATGAAGCCGATAGTGCTGACAAATTGATCGTAAGACTTATTAAAAAATATGATGTGAAACAAATTGTAAACCTTGGTCCATCAGATTTATTGTTGGATCCAGTTTACAATCCGTTTCACCTGGAAGATATCAATGTGTTTAACACGATTGAGATCGATCCAATGTTGTCTTGGTTTTATTCCAGACTAGCATGTTAATCATGCTCACCTAATCACTCTCTAAAACGATATCGAATTGCTTGTTTCGTTCTTCGATGAGTTTATTCAGTTCATCCGGTGCACTTTTTGTAGCTTTTATATAAAAACTTTCAAAAGCGGTTTGGTTTTTTCTAATTTCTTCTTCTAATTTCTTTTGTATTATTTGGTAATCGGCACCTTTAGGGCTTTCCAATTGTTTCATTTTTTTAGTCAGCTCTATGAAGACGCGCTCTTGATGGGTGTAGTTCGTTCCGGATTCCAAAATGGTTTCATAAGAATATTTTGTTTTATGAAGAAAGTTCTCGTAAACCCTTGCCATAGAGTCTTCGATTTTTTCTGGTTCTGTGTGTTTCATAGATTCAGGATCCATAATTAGTTTAATAAAGATCGTAAAGCCTGCGCTTATGATTATAGAAATCAAAATGACCATCAAAAGTCTTCTGCGAAAAATCATACTAAAATAGGTTCGATTTCAGGAGGCGGAGTGACTTTGTGAAGTTGCAAGAAATCAGGCAGAGGTTTTTCTGGCGGAAGAATCGTGTAAATAGAAAAAGGAAGTTTTGAACTTAAAAAATTCTTTGGTGGCATCGTCAATGGAGTCTTATTGAAGTGCGGATAGCTTAGTAGCTCATCTTTTTGGGTGGTTCTAAAAACTTCGGCGAGTAATGCGCCAAAGATATCAGGATTGTCAGCATAGAGGTGAGTGAGGAACTTCATTTTCACTTCTCCACCGATGGCTGGAAGACGTTTTACGAAACCAAAATAAGACATCCATTTAGAAAATTCATAAATTGTTTCACCAAAGCCTGTATAATTTAAAACTGAGATGCCTAAAATATGAGAGGCTTTCCACGGGGCCACACAGCCGATGATGTTGTTTCTTGAGTCTTTGGCGATCAAGAAATTATGCATATCGAAACCTTTCCATTTTTTGAATCTCTCTAAAAGAAGATCCACAGAATAAGGAAAGCTTAAAGGTTTGTGAAGAGCTCTACTTTTCAAATAGGAAGCAAGTGGTTCAAGATCATTGGGGCTCATTGGCGCAATTTTGATCGATTTTAGAAAGGGAAGATCCGTAAAAGGAACTTTTCCATGAATTGTAATCAGATCATATTTTCTATAGAAATAATATCTAGGGATATGTCTTCTCGAACTTCTCGGACGAATCAAAGCATTGTAGGCTTGAGTTTGATTTGAATTCATAATTGAAAATACGTAATCACAATTTCGAGTGACCGCAGATTCAGTCATTGCTGGAAGTAATTTTTCTGGCCACTGAACAATAGCTTGTCTTGAATTTGCTATTCTTAAATCTGTCGCAAAGCCAACTTGAGTTTCTTCGCCGTTCAAAAGAGTTTTTCGGTACAAAATGCTAGCGATGCCTTCGATCTCATCTTTTTCATCGACCATTTTGAAAGTGACAAAGTCATCGGTTTGCAAACGATACTTATCAAAGAACGAACCTTTGCGATCCACGACAAGTTCCATGGGGGAATTGGTTAGGAAAGGCTGTTTGATGACAAAGTTTTTAAGTTTATCACTGTCAGATTCTTGAGCTACTTCAACTCTCAATTCGCCCTTTTGGTCTGTCGGGTGCGCTGGATTGCTCATTTGGCTTCACTCATTTTTTTTGACCATTCGATCTCAGGAAACCCTTCAACTTTATTGCAATATCTGGCGATCACAAAAAGAAGATCGCTGAGGCGATTGAGATACTGAATAAGCAATGGATCAACAGAATTATTTTCATCGCGAAGTTTTAAGCAGAGTCTTTCTGCGCGCCTGCAAACCGTGCGTGAAATGTGAAAACTCGACGAAGAAATCGAGCCGCCCGGCAGAATAAAATTCTTCAGTGGTGGTAGTAATTCTGTAAGTTCATCAATTTTTAATTCTTGTTTTTTAATGTCTTGCTGTAAAATTGTGGGAAGTTTTTTTTGCATTTCGCTGTCTGCGCAGGCCAGTTGGCTTCCGATGTTAAAAAGATCATTTTGAATTTGAAATAAAATATTACTCAAAGCTTTTGCGAGTTCTATTTTTTTCGGACTCAAGCTCATATGGCTAAGGGCAACACCGATTGTCGAATTCAGTTCATCGAGTGTACCGTAAGACTCAAGTCTAACGTGACTCTTCAAAACCTTTTCGCCGCTCACAAGGCAGGTTTCGCCTTGATCGCCTTTTTTGGTATAAATCTTTGCCATTCAAATTATTAGTTCAACCTTTGGGCTGAAACTCATTCCTAAGCGCTAAATATTAATCAATAATGTTGTTTTTGAGTAGGACAATCAATTTGCAACGATGCATTAACTCGCTTGAAGGTTGAGGCTTGAGCATATTTAAACTACTTATTGATCACCTAATGAAAATGTTGGAAAAAGTAGCTGAAAAAATTTTTAGATTCTTGTGCTCTCTCAAGCTAGCGGTGATTGTGATCGTTTCTTTAGGCACCATCGCAGCGATAGGCACTGTTATGGAATCCAAGTACGATATGATAACGGCACAAAAGCTCGTCTATCATTCGCCCTATATGTATTTTGTCATGATTCTTTTGTGTGTAAATCTTATTGCGGTGGCTGTTGATCGTTTGCCATGGAAAAAAAGACACACAGGTTTTGTCATTGTTCACGCAGGGATTGTGATTTTAATTGTAGGATCTTATGTGACACGAAAAGTTGGTGTCGATGGAACTCTTTCTTTTGATATAGGAGAAACTTCTAGAAACGTGCAGACCAATGAAACAGATCTGATCGTTTACAAACTGAAAGACTTAGAAAGTTCCGAAAAGATTTTTTCTCAAGATGTAGATTTTCTTGTTAATAACCCAAAGAAAAAACCAGTAAAAATTCTTTTTGGTGCAGGGGAATCTGATCAAATTGAAGTGATCGATTATATGCCTTACGCCAAAAGAGACTTTACCATCCAAGAATCTAACTTGATGACAGATGGTCCGGCACTCAGATTTCAGCTTCAAAATCCTTTCGTCAATATGATTGAATGGATTGTGCAGAGTGGATCGCAACCTGCGAAATTGGATTTGGGTCCCGCGCAAGTTGTGTTGGCTCGAGAAAATTATGAAAGTCTAGGTGGAAAAAACGAAATCGTTCTTTATCCAACTCAAAACAAAAATACATTGAGATATCAGATTTTTGATAAGGACAGTAAAGACGGAAAACCCATCAAGAGCGGAATGGTTCCCGTGGGTGGAGTGATCGAACCGGGGTGGATGGGGCTCACGGTGAGAGCCATTCAGTTTTATCCAAAAGGCAAAGTAGAATACAAATATACAAAATTAGATTATCCGAATGCCACGAGTACCGCAGCGGCGCAAATCAAATTCAACGGTCAAGCGTATTGGCTAGGAATGAACACGGCACTTCAGTTGTTTTCAAAAGACACGGTTTATTTTGTGACCTACGGAAATAAAAGATTGGACATTGGATTCAACATGACTCTCGATCGCTTTGAAATGGAAAAGTACGAAGGCACGCAGATGGCAAAGACCTATAAGAGCGTGGTGAATATTCCCAATGTTGGCCAAAAAGAAATTTCGATGAATGAACCGTTGAAACATAACGGTTACACTTTTTATCAATCGAGTTTTCAGGAAAATAAAATGGGAGAGCCGACGGCTTCGATTCTTTCTGTGAATTACGATCCAGGTCGCTGGATTAAATATTTTGGCTCGCTCTGCATCGTTTTAGGGTCTATCATGCTTTTTTACTTTAAGAAATTTGGAACAAAACAATCGTCGCAAGAAAAATTTATGAAAATGGACCAACAGTCGTTCATCGAAGGTGAGGTAGAAAAATGAAAAAACTGATTCTAGCTTTGAGTTTAATGTTATTTGCACCCGCAATGACCCAAGCCTCCATTGAATCGATATTTGCACCCATACCGGTCCAAGATTCAGGCAGAATCAAACCTTTTGATACTTTTGCGAGAGAATCTCTACAGCTCGTTTACGGGAAGAGAGATTACAACGGAAAGCCCGCGACGGAAGTGGTGTTCACTTGGATGATTATGCCTCATCATTGGGATGACATTGAGTTTGTTAAAATTGATCAAAAAGAAATCAAAGAACAACTAAAATTAGACGTAAACAAAAAAAGATTCTCACCCAAAGAACTTCTTTCTAAAGAACAACTTCAAATTCTCTTTACAGAATTACAGACTAAAAAAGAAGCTCAAGAAAAGTTAAAACCATTTTTTCAATCTGTAGAGCGTTTGCAGAGTCAGCTCACAATCTACAAGGCCATTGGGCAGGGGTTTGTGCCGGGATGGATTCCGCAAGAATCTTCTGACACATGGATCGCCCTAAAAGATTTTTCTTCAGATTACAGTGAGCTTTTTTTGAGAATTACAAAGGCTTTTGCTGCTTCTCTTGGGGATAAGAGCAAAGTTGAAGATCTAAGAGCTGCTGTACAAATTTTCAACGAAAAGGCCAAGGGCGAAAATTTAGATAAATATCCTGCGCAGCAAAAAATCAACTTGGAAGTTCAGTACAATCAATTCCATCCATTCCAGTGGGCGTGGATAGCATATGTATTTTCGGCATTGTTTTTTATGTTCTATTTCATTTCAAAGAAGCAAGCTTTCTATAAACTTTCACTTTTTGCTACATTCGTTGGATTTATTATTCATACGTATGGCTTTGCCCTTAGAATTTTCATCATGGAAAGACCACCGGTAACAAACATGTACGAGACGGTGATTTGGGTTCCGTGGGGTGCGGTTCTTTTCTCTATGATTTTGCTGAAGGTAAGTAAGAATAAATTCTTTATCTTTGCATCAAGTATCATTGCATTTGTATGCCTTGTGTTGGCAGATCTAGCGCCGATCATTTTAGATCCAAGCATGCAGCCTCTTCAGCCTGTATTGAGAAGCAATTTGTGGCTGACGGTGCACGTATTAACTATCACGATCAGTTATGCGGCATTCTTCTTAGCATTTATTTTGGGAGATATTGCTTTGAGCTTTTATCTTCTAGACGAAAAAAAATACGGTACACATATCACATCACTTAGAGATGCAATTTATCGCTCTATTCAAGTGGGTGTAGTGTTGTTGGGTGCGGGCACGATCTTAGGTGGTGTTTGGGCCGATTATTCTTGGGGGAGATTCTGGGGATGGGATCCAAAGGAAACTTGGGCATTGATTGCATTTTTGGGCTACATCGCCATTCTTCATGGTAGAATTTCAGGTTGGATTAAACCGTTCGGATTTGTTCTATGGTCGGTAATAGCTTTTGCTCTCGTTGTGATGGCTTGGTACGGGGTGAATTATGTCTTGGGTGCAGGTCTTCACTCTTATGGGTTTGGGGGCGGTGGTTTACCATTTGTTTCCGCAGTGATCGGCATCCACATTTTATTTGCGGCCACCGTATGGTTCGTAAGGCTGCAAAGACAAAAATAGAACTGACACTTCTAAAAAATTAGATCCGTTGTGGCTGGCATAGATTAAGCATAAGTATCATTGTGATTTCGGTTTCCTGGATTTTAGGGGCTTTAAAGTTCTTTAAATTGTCAGGTGATGTGTAAATTTAACAAAGAGGTAACGTATGTTTAAAGTGTTATTCGCATTTATTTTGGTAGGTTCAATTCAGTCTCAAGCAGTATTAATTAAAAAGATTCCTGCCGAGATTATCGGCGCTGCTTATGTTGATATGAATGGATTGAAAACGATTGCGGTAAACACAAAATATCAAGGTGGTTGTGGGCCAGAAAAAGCGACGTTGAATGTTAAGAAATGCGTTTCAATAGGTGAAAAAACTTATTCTTGTGTATCGGATTTAGCAATTTCTAGTGTGGTCAATCAATCTTGTATTAGTAAGAGCGTGGAGAAGGTATTTACAATTACCCAAGCTCAAATCAAAAACGAATCTCTGATGTCTGAAAAATACAAAGATTCAACTCTGGTCATTCGCGGAAAAAGTAAAGAAGTAGAAATAAAATTAGGAAAAATGTGAGAACAAAAAGATGAAGTTGTGGGTAATCTTAATTATTATAGCCAGTTCAGTATCGGCATGTTCAGGATCCTCAGGTAAGGGCGGAGCCGAAAGCTACGAAGGCAATGTCGTCGAGCTACACAATCGATTTTTTACTGAAGGCGGGGATTACCTAAGTCAGCGTTGCGATATTGATTTAAAAGATAAAAAAACAAAATTACTTACAGATCTGCAATCTAAACATGCTGATTTAGTGCAACTTAAAAATTCATATTATGCTAAAGAATCTGGCGATAAAAATGGAAAATTCGAAATTTTAAATTTTGGCCCGGCGAAATTTTCTAGAGAGAGGTTTCCTGTGCAACATAAGGATGTGTGGCAAGAGAGTGACGGTCTATCTTGGTATAATATTATAAAATATTATGAAAAAATATTAGCTAATCCCAAAGCCAGTCTTGAAGATTGGTACGATCTAGATATAGATGTGCGAAACATTCTTCCTGATGATCAAAGTAGAATTCTAGAATTGCAAAATATGTCTTTAGGGAGACGTGATAAAGAAAATCTAAAACTCATCATGGAAATCACCGAATCTTGCATCGAAAACAATCAGTGTTCAAAGTTAGAGTTGTCAGCCTCTCTAGAGGCGTGGGTACAAAGTAAGAGCTATTACCCTCTTAATTTAAAAAAAATTAGAAGCGCATCAAGCCAAGATGAATTTAAAAAACGCCTTAGAACGTTCAATGCAGATCTTAATTTTGATTATGATAAGTTTAAGCTACGTCATAATAATCACAAAGTAGATAAAGAATCTTCAACTCTAACGGTTCATATGGATCTAAATGCTTTTGCCCCTGATCAACGAAAGCTTGCGGATTATCTTCAGGCAGTTTGGTCGGTGGAAGGAATCAACATAAGAATTTTGACTTCAAGAGATCCCAGCTATTCTTTTTATAAAATTGTTTTAAACTCTCAAGAACGTCGGGGAGTTGTCTATCATGAGCGACATCTTATGTACCTTAATCCAAATACTTCTATTCAGAATCTTATTCATGAATTTGGGCATGTATTGGGCTTAAGAGACGAATACTATACGATATGGAATGAAGACTCTTGTAGCTACAAAGATGAATATAACAAATCGAATTTGATGTCCGGACCACCAAGTATTAACGTGAAAAGCCAGCATATTAAGGCTCTTAAAGAGCTTTATTTTAGTAATTAAGAGAACTTTACTTAACTTACGAAAGACTTTCCCATAAAGCGTAAAGTCGATCGACTTCGGTTTGCGCCTTTGCAATTTCCTTAGACAGTTCCATTAGTTTTTTAGAATCCGCTAAATTCTCTGGTTTTCCATACTCCGCCGTAAGTTTTGCAAGGAGTTCTTCAGCTTTTTTGATATTTCCATCCATGTTGTCTAAAGCGAATTGATCTTTAAAGCTTAATTTTTTCTTTTTACCGGAATCTTGTGAGCTTGAACCACCGGCTTTGTTCGTGGCCTTAATTTTTTGCTCTAAGCGTACTTGGTCTTCGTACCATTCTTCCCATTGATCAAGGCCTACCATCGGAGTGATGGTCTTTTCGCCTTTTTCATCCACGCCAAATGCCAAGAGCAAATTGCTGGCTTGATCCAAGAAATATCTATCATGGGTGACCAGAATAATGGCGCCATTGAATTCACTCAGAATATCTTGGAGCACATCCAGGGTAGAAATATCAAGATCATTGGTTGGTTCATCGAGAATTAAAACATTGGCTTTTTTCAGTAAAAGTTTTGCAAGTAGAAGTCTGCTTTGTTCTCCGCCAGAAAGTTTTCTGACCGGCATATCCATTTGTTCGTAAGAAAATAAAAATCTTTGTAAGTAGCTCTTTACATGCATGGTACCATTGTCGCCATAAGGTACAAAATCTCCGGCAGGACAAACGGTTTTGATCACGCTCAATTCTTGATCGAGACTTTCACGGTTTTGTTCAAAGTAAACCACCTGCAATTGATCAGCATGGAAGACTGATCCCGTATCGGGCTTTTCTTTTCCTGTGAGAAGTCTAATAAGGGTGGATTTTCCGCAACCATTTTTTCCAATCAAACCAATACGGCTCTTTGGCGTGAGCAATAAATCTAGAGGAGGGATAACGGTACTTTTACCATATTTTTTAGAAATATTTTTAGCTTCAATCAACTTCTTAGGATTTTTATCCATGCCTTGCAGTTGCATTTCTACACGCTGCACTTGGTTTCGAGAAGTTAGATCCCCAACCTGATCTTTTAAAACTCCTGCTTGGTCTATTCTTGCTTGCTGTTTTTTTAGTCGTGCCTGTGGGCCACGTCTTAACCACTCGGTTTCGCGTCTGAGAGTATTTTTAAGTTTAGTCTCTAGACTTTCTTGAGCGGTGAGGAGTTGCTCCCTCACTTCTAAATATTTTGCATAATCGCCATCAATCTTTAAAAGTCCATCGGGGTGCCTGCGATCGAGCTCAAAAATTTTATTGGAAACTTTTTGCAGGAACAATCTGTCATGGGTGATGGTGACCGTAGCAAAGTTGGATTTTGCTAGAAGATTCTCAAGCCACATGATGCTTTCGATGTCGAGATGGTTGGTGGGTTCATCCAAAAGTAATAAGTTAGGTTCTTTTAAAAGTTCACGTGCGAGGGCTACGCGTTTTTTCCAACCTCCGGAAAGATTGGAGATCAAGGTCTCTGCCTGCACTTCGCCCTCCGTCAAAGATAACTTCGACATGATTTGGTGGGCGCGCGAAATTTCCTGCCAATCATAGGGATCGTGAGACCCTTCCATTACGGAATCTTGTACAGTAGCGTTGTCCGTAAATTGAGGAACCTGTTCCAGATATCCAATTTTCAAACCCCGTTGAGGAGAAAGAGTGCCGCCATCCAAATCAGAAGTTTCTGCTAATATTTTAAGCAATGTTGATTTGCCAGCTCCATTAGGTCCAATTAAACCAATGCGCTCGCCACTTCCGATAGAAAATGTAAGTCCGTCGAAAAGAGTTCTAGATGCAAAAACTTTTTTTAGCTTGTGAGCATTAATCAAAATCGCCATCGCAAGAACCTAACGCATAACCGACACCAAAAGGTAGTCCGTACTTTTCTGTACCGGCGCCGTGTTAATAATATTGAGAAGTTGATCAAAAAAATGTCTCATGCGTATTTTTTGAGCATTCGTAAGATCTGGTTATCTCAAAAAAAAATTCAAAAGCTTTGAAAAAACTCAGTGACAAGATTATCAATTCGTTGTCATTTATATATGTTGTAAAGCACAAAGATAAATTTCGGAAAAGGACTCAGTGTGTTCTAAGCCTTAGGTTTGTTTTTATGCGATTGAAAGGGAGCAACTGTGAACAAGTCCATCTTGAAGAGCCCTCTGTTTAAACTCGGGCTCACAGCGCTAGTGTTAGTTGTAGTTGGTGCGCATGCATATTTTTTGGTTCCACCAACAGGATACAACAACGGATATCAACCTGATCAACCGATTCCATTTGATCATACCATCCACGCAGGAAAGTACCAGATTAGCTGTCAGTACTGTCACTCGAACGTAGAGAAATCTCGTCACGCGACAGTGCCTTCACTAAACGTATGTATGAACTGTCATAAAAACGTGGCGGCTGATAAGCCTTTAATTCAAAGATTAAAAGCTGCTTACGAAGCTGGCGAAAGCATTCCTTGGGTAAAAGTAAACATGCTTCCTGACTTTGTAAAATTCAATCACAAGAGACACATAGCTAAAGGCGTTCAATGTCAAACATGTCACGGACCAGTTGAGACAATGCAAACTTACTATCAAGAAAAGCCTCTCTCAATGGGCTGGTGTATTGAGTGCCATAGAAAACCTGAACACAACGCAAACATCAGTTGCGACACTTGTCACTACTAGGCTTGGAGACGACATAACATGAAAAACGAAAACAATATTGAAACAACGACAGAAAAAATTTTCTGGAAAAGCTTAGATGAAAAATATCAAACAGAAGAGTTCAAAGCTATTGCTCAAAAAGAATTCGTAACTTCTCCCTTCGCGACTGAAGATGGAACAGACGGTGTAGCAAGACGTGATTTCTTAAAATTGATGGGTGCA
Organism: Bdellovibrionota bacterium; assembly: GCA_040386775.1. NCBI lineage: Bacteria > Pseudomonadati > Bdellovibrionota > Bdellovibrionota bacterium. The sequence continues at coordinate 289,312 of JAZKEU010000017.1, forward strand.
AGTATTGCTCTAGCAAGTACTGCATGTATCAAAAGACCTGTTGATTACATCGTTCCATACGCTGAGCATCCACCAGAGATCACTCCAGGTGTTGCAAACTATTACGCTTCATCATGGACATTCCAAGGTGAAACTCACGGACTTGTGGTTAAGACAAGAGAAGGTCGTCCAATTTATCTTTCTGGAAATAAAAAACATCCAATCAACCAAAATGGTATTTCAGCAATCGCTCAAGCACAAATTTTATCACTTTATGATCCAGACAGATTACAAGCTCCAGTAAAAAGAAACGAAGACGGATCTTATTCAAAAATCACATGGGACAAATTAGATGAAGAAGTAACTGCAGTGTTGAAGGGTGGACCAGTTGTTCTTCTTTCTTCATCTCTAAACTCTCCATCAACAGAAACTTTAATTTCTGATTTCTTCCAAGGCTTCAAAGGGAAGCATGTTGTTTGGGATTCATTAGGAAATGATGACGTGGTTGCTGGTCAAAAAGCATCTTACGGAAACACAGTCGCTCCGAGATACAGACTTGATCAAGCAAAGATGATTGTATCAATTGATGCTGACTTCTTGGGAACATGGTCAAGTTCAACGGAACTGTCTAGGCAATTCGCTCAAGGAAGAAAGCCTGGAAAAGACATGAATAAACTTGTGTCATTTGAATCCATGATGTCTTTGACTGGTGCAAACTCAGATACAAGAATCCCAATTGCTCCTTCACAACAGTTGACTGTAGCAATGGGTCTTATCAATGAACTTGTGAACAACCAAAAAGTTTCAAGATACGCTGGTGATGGCGCGGTTTCAAAAGCGGCTAGCCAATTCGCAAACGCTGCTGAAGAAATCGGAATGGAAAAAGAACTTCTTTCGCAAATTGCAAAAGATCTTTGGGCAAACCGTGGCGCTTCAGTAGTACTTACTGGTGGTATCACAACAAGAACAGCGCAAAGTGCTGATCTTCATGCAGCGGTGAACTTCTTAAATACAATTTTAGAAAACGATGGAAGAGCTGTTGACGGAACTGCAGTAACAACTGCTGCCGGTGGTTCTTACCAAGATATGAAAAACTTAATCCAAGAAATGAATGAAGGAAAAGTTTCTACTTTAATCATTCATAGAGCGAACCCAGCATATGCACTTCCAAAAAGCTCAGGCTTTGTTGAAGCTTTGAAAAAAGTGAAGACAGTGATTTATGCAGGTTCGCACTTAGATGAAACTGGAAAGCTTGCTAACTACGTAGCTCCAGATCATCACCATCTCGAAAACTGGGGAGACTCAGAAGTTCAAAAAGGTGTTTACTCAATCCAACAACCAACAATTCGTCCTCTATATGATACAAGGTCATTAGAATTAACTTTGATCTCTTGGGCATATCAATTGGATGCTGGTCCTTCAAGATTAAGAGATCCAGACAGCTGGTTAGATTATTTGAAAAAGAACTGGCAAAATAATCTTCAAAAAACTGCAGGCGTTGGCGGCGGGTTTGAAGACTTCTGGTTAACTTTCTTAAAAGAAGGTGTGATCGATACTTCATCACGTGGCGGAAGAAGAACTGCTCCAAGTACTGCGAGACAATTCTTGGTTGGTTCATTAACTAAAATCCAGAAGCCAGTGACTAAGGATGTAGAATTAGTTCTTTACTCTAAAATTGGCCACGCCGATGGAAGCTTTGCAAACATCGCATGGCTTCAAGAATTCCCAGATCCAGTTACAAAGATCGTATGGGATAACTACTTTAACGTTTCTCCAAAAATGGCTCATGATTTAAAAATCAAAGAAGGCACTGTAATTGAAGTGGAAGCAAACGGAGTGAAAATGAAACTCCCAGCTCACATTCAACCAGGCTTGAACGCAAAAACAATTGCAGTTGCGGTTGGTTTTGGAAGAACAGATGCAGGATCTGTTGGATCTAACATCGGTAAAAATGCATTTGAATACGTAAATCTAAAAGGCGATGTTCCAGTATTTTCAGGTCAAGAAGCTAAAGTTTCTGTGACAGGTGAGAAGATCGAACTTGCTTGTACTCAAGGCCATCATTCAATGGAAGGTCGTCAAATCGTAGTTCAAGCAACATTAAAGGATTACTTGAACAATCCAGGGGCAAACATCCATAGACATAAAATGTTATCTCTTTGGGGAACGCACGAATACAAAGGTTACAAGTGGGCGATGGTTATCGACCAAAACGTTTGTAACGGTTGCAGTGCTTGCGTGATCGCTTGTCAAAGTGAGAACAACATTCCAACAGTTGGGAAAAAATATATTCTTCAAGGTAGAGAAATGCACTGGTTGAGAATCGATCGTTACTATGCGGGCGACGAAGCAAATCCAGAAACAGTTTTCCAACCTATGCTCTGCCAACATTGTGACAATGCTCCTTGTGAAACAGTTTGTCCGGTTCTAGCTACTACTCATAGTGATGAGGGCTTAAACCAAATGACCTATAATAGATGTGTTGGGACGAGGTACTGTTCAAACAACTGTCCTTATAAAGTTAGAAGATTCAACTGGTTCAACTACGCAACTCCACTTAAGAAACCACAAACAATGGCGTTAAACCCAGATGTTACTGTGAGATCAAGAGGGGTCATGGAGAAATGTACTTTCTGTACACAAAGAATCCATGAAGCAAAGAACACAGCTAAAGATCAAAATAGAAAAGTAAAAGACGGTGACGTAGTAACAGCTTGCCAAGAAGCTTGCGCAACAGGAGCTATCATTTTCGGTAACGTGAATGATCCTGAATCTCAAGTGGCTAAACTTTTCAAAGATCCAAGATCATACTCTGTTCTTGAAGAAGTGAATGCTGTTCCATCAGTAAGATACCAAACTAAGGTGAGAAACAGTGACACAGTTGCAACAGCAAAGCATCACAGCAGTGATTCCGCTGGACATGACTCTAAAGGTGGAGGAGCCCACTAATGATTAAACGTGATGTCCTCGTCGGAGGAAATAAAACTTATAAAGACATTTCAGACGATATTTGTTCGATCGTAGAGACGGTTCCAACAAAAGGTTGGTTCATGTACTTCCTTCCAGCAAAAATGGGTCTTCTATTCTACGTGGGCGTGATCGCTATGATCATCGGTTACGGAATGGGACTCATGGGGGTTAACCATCCGGTAGGTTGGGGAACTGACATCGTAACATTCGTATTCTGGGTTGGTATTGGTCACGCGGGAACTTTAATTTCTGCAGTACTTTTCTTATTCAGACAAAAATGGAGAACAGGGATCAACAGAACTGCGGAAGCGATGACAATCTTTGCCGTAATGACTGCTGGTATTTTCCCTCTGATTCATACAGGTCGTCCATGGTTAGCATATTGGTTGATTCCATATCCAAACCAAAGAGGACCTCTTTGGGTAAACTTTAGATCGCCACTTCTTTGGGACGTGTTCGCGGTTTCAACTTACCTTACGGTTTCTCTAGTGTTCTGGTACATCGGTATGGTTCCGGATATCGCAACAGTAAGAGACAGAGCAAAAAATAAAATCAGAAAATTAGCTTACGGAGTTCTCTCGCTTGGTTGGAGAGGGACAAACAGAAACTGGCAACATTATGAATCAGTTTATATTATCTTAGCTGGTTTATCGACACCTCTAGTACTTTCGGTTCACTCGATCGTATCTTTTGACTTCGCGGTGTCTGCACTTCCTGGTTGGCATACAACGATCTTCCCTCCGTACTTTGTTGCGGGCGCGATCTTCTCTGGATTTGCGATGGTTGTGACGTTGATGGTCTTGATCCGAAACGCATTCCCTGTAATGAAAGACTACGTAACACTCAATCATATGGAAGTGATGAATAAGATCATCATGACGACGGGTATGCTTGTTGGTTACGCATACGCTTCAGAGTTCTTTATCGCTTGGTACTCAGGCGTTGAATATGAACAGTACGCATTCATCAACAGAATGTTTGGTCCATACTGGTGGGCTTACTGGATCATGGTAACTTGTAACGTAATTATTCCGCAAATTTTCTGGTCTAAGAAAATGAGAAGAAACATCCCGGTGATGTTTGTAGTTTCTATTTTCGTAAACATCGGTATGTGGTTCGAGAGATTCGTAATCACAGTAACATCTCTTCATAGAGATTACCTGCCAGCAAACTGGGGGATGTTCAATTTCACGTTCTATGACTTTGGCGTGATCATTGGGTCGTTTGGTATGTTCTTCACGTTATTCTTATTATTCATCCGTGTTTTACCAATGGTAGCGATGTCAGAAGTAAAACCAGTGTTAGATGTGGGCAGAGGAGATAAACATGAACGAGCTCATTAATGAAATCAATGGCCTCTTAAGATCTAGGACAGATAAAGGCGTTGCTGCAATTTTTGATGATGAACATGCTTTACTGAGAGCTGCTCAAAAAGCTTATGATTCTGGTTATAGAAAATTTGAAACATTATCACCATTTCCTATTCACGGAATGGACGATGCAATGGGATTAAAAAGATCTCCAGTGCCATGGTTCACATTCATCTTCGGAGCTATCGGATTAGCGTTCGGTCTTTTCGTTCAATGGTGGATGTCAGCAGTGAGCTGGCCGATCAATGTTGGTGGTAAACCAATGTTCTCATTACCAGCATTCATCCCTGTCATTTTCGAATTGACGGTATTGTTTGCAGCACTTTCATCAGTAGCAGGAATGCTCTGGTTGTGTAATCTGCCAAAAGTAGATCCACCAATTATTCACCCTGATATCACGTCTCATAAATTCTGCTTGTTCATTCCTGTGAACGATCATGGGTACGACGAAGCAAAAGCAAAAGAACTTATGAAGGGCTTAGGCGCTTCTGAAATTCTAATGGCGGAGTTATAGAATGAAAACTTTAACATTTTCTAAAGGTATACTAACTCTAGCTTTAGTTTCCGTTGTAATGACTGGTTGTTTGCCAGAAAAACGTTCTAAAGAACCCAATGTTGAGCTCACGCAAGACATGATGAGCGATCCATCTTTTAAAGCTCAAGACTTTGATAAGGACAAACCAGGTAAGAGAGCAAACATGCTTCCCCCGCCAGGAACAAATCCAATGAACTGGACACCATATCCAAATTATCAAAACGATGAAGAAGCGAAAAATTTTAAAAACCCACTTGTTTCTAATAAAGAAATTTTAGGAAAAGGTGAGAGACTCTTCCAAATTTATTGCGCCGTTTGCCACGGAACTAAAGGTTACGGAGATGGAACAATAGCGGAAAAGAGTTTAGTAAAACCACCATCACTTCAAGCTGAAAAAGTTAGAGGATGGACAGATGGTCAGATCAATCACTTGATCACTAAAGGTCGCGGACTCATGGGCGGATACGAAAGCCAAATTCCAAGTCAGGAAGATCGTTGGGCGTTGGTTACTTACATCAGACACATGCAGAAATCTTTGCCAGCAGCTGGGCCTAATCATGATCACTCACAACATGCGAATGAAGGAAAATAAAATGGGAAACGTTGATCATAACCATAGCCATAAACTCGAAGTCGGCACTTACGTTGTAAGCCAAAAGCTAAAAGGAATCATGTTTAGCTTTATCCTGATCGGTCTTCTAACTTTAGTAGTTGGATACGTGGTGGATAAAGAAAGAATTTGGCAGTCATTCCTGACAAATTTTTTCTATTTTACATCTTTAGCTTTAGGTGGACTTTTCTTTACAGCAATTCAGTATGTAACTAAAGCAGGTTGGAGTGCAGGTGTAAGAAGAGTATTTGAAAGCTTAACAGCATTCTTACCAGTAGCTTTGGTTGCAGCAATCGTAATCATCGCGTTCGGTTCTCATTCACTTTTTGAATGGTTACACACAGATGTTGTCAATGCAGATCCAATCCTCAAAGGTAAACAAGGCTACTTGAATATGCCGTTCTTTGCGATCAGAACAGTTGTGTTCTTTGCAATCTGGATGCTTTTCCAGAAATTAATCGTTGGAAATTCTTTGAAGCAAGATAAGACTGGCGACGAAAGCTTAACTCACAAAAACGTTTCACTTTCTGTTGGGTTTTTGATTCTTTTTGCTCTGACTTATTCACTGTTCAGTATTGATTTCGTAATGAGCTTACATCCACATTGGTTCTCTACAATGTTTGGTGTTTATACTTTTGCAGGATTATTCCAAGCGTCTCTATCACTGATCACTATCATTGTGATTAAATTGATGGATAAAGGCCTTGTGAAAGGTTTTGTGACGGAAGAACATCTTCACGATCTAGGGAAATTCATGTTCGCGTTCACAGTGTTCTACGCTTACATCGCGTTTTCTCAGTTCATGTTGATCTGGTACGCAAACTTACCTGAAGAAACTATTTTCTACGCACACAGAGCACACGGTGGTTGGATGGCAGTGTCATTTTCACTTCTGATCTTTAAGTTCGTAGTTCCATTCTTGATGTTGTTACCAAGAGGCGCTAAGCGTGACAAAGGTCACCTTGTGCGCGTTGGTTGCTTGATCCTAATCATGCAATGGGTAGACATCTATTGGTTGGTATATCCAAACTTTAACGAAGGACACGTAGTGTTCTCGTACCAAGAAGTAGGGTTGTTCTTGGGCTTCTTAGGATTGTTTATCTTCACTGTGACGAAATTTTTGTCGAAGAATAGTCTGGTGGCGATTAAAGATCCGTATATCCACGAATCAAACCATCACCACGTCCTTTAAGACGGCTCGATCTTTCGAGCTGTCTCGGCGTTGCTTGCGGTTTCGAAAATCCTCGCGCCTTGATGCAGCTCGCAATCTCTTCGCCTCAGTTTTTTGTGTCGGAGATTTGGGGGGATGGGATGACTGCGTTTTGCTGGTCAGATATTCAATGTAAATGTATGCAGTTTGATATCAAAAATATTCTTTTATGACAGGGAAATCTTTTTGTCGTAAATTGATATTCAAATGCATCGGAGTTTTTATGAGATTTATGCTTATTACAGTTCTAGCTATATTTTCAATTTACACAGGATGGATAGTTTGGGAATTCGGTTATACAAGCGTATTTGAAGTCTCCCTTAGAGAGCAGCCTTCAACACAAGTGTTAGTGGATCTCTTTGTCATGGGCGGCATTCTGCTGGCCATTATGATTCTGGATAATCAAAGAAATGGAAGACCTTTCCGTAAGGTTGCTCCGTTTGTGGTAGTTACTCTTTTAGCCGGATCAATAGGACCTCTTTTATATTTCATAGTCCATGCTGATCTTTTAAAATATAATCCCAAAAAGCTGACCTAAATCCCTAGCTTTATATTCAAGATATTTTCAAATGTACGCTGACTTAATAGTTGGCGTTTTTTCTATGTGGCATACAACTTGTGAAACTAAAAAATTCAATTCGGGTGCGTATAACGTTTTAGTGTGTGAATAAAAATTTTATTAATTTTGATTCTTGACAGAGGTTCGCATTTATATATTGATGATTCAATCAAGGGGAAGTTATGAAATATTTATTTTTTATCTTGTTGCTATCATCTGGTTATTCTTATGCGGGAACTCTAGAAGTTATTACCTTTAAAAAAGGTGAGCTTAAGTCAGTTCAGGCGACACCTGGAGAGCTTAATTGTAAGTTCAATTATGATATGGATACATATTGGAAAAGAGTAACTGACGGTTATGAATGTATACATGCAGGATGTTGGTACGAACAGCAAGCCTCTTACACAATTAAAATCAATAACGATCTTTATATTGAAAGAACAGATGATAATGGCACCAGCATAAGTGATCATCCAAAAGTCATGACCGATGCCATCTGTGCGGAAGAAGGATTGCAACAGTATAAGCGTTCTACAGAGTGGTGGCTCTTCAAATTGCATGAAGTGGATGCGGGTAGTATTTTTAAAAAATCATCTAAAGAATGTTATGAAAAAGAATTGTGGGTAACCTACGACACGACAACCAAAAAAATCTTCAGCCATGCCTTTAAAGACAAACTGGTAGAATGCCCATGATCTTTAAAGAGCTATGAAAATTTTCAAATATTCATTGATATCTGTAGCTTTATTTTTGTTAATAGCGGTGGGCTTTTTTCTTTATTCAGTGTCACAGCTTCCGGATCCAATTGCTCTTAAAGAAAAAATAAAAACCGAAAAAGAAGTAAAATCTCCGACAGAATTACAAAAAGAAATCTCTGCGGAAGTAGAAAGTCTTTCCCAGACTCTTGAACCTGAAAATGAATCAGTTCAGCAGCCGACACATGTTGCTGCCACAAAATCAAACACCAGCGAGCAAGTTTTTGGCCTAATAAACGAAGAGTACAGTGATATTCGTGTTTGTGAAAACTTAGGAAAACCTTCTACAAAAGACATTACTCCTAATGTGATATTTGATGCTATCGCTAGTAAAGATAGAAATGATTCCAAGCTCGAATCGTTCCGAGTTCCAATTAAGCACATCTTCCAAAGTAAACCGATGAAGGAATTGTTCGCAGAAATTGATGAAGTGGATAAAGACAATCTTCAAGGTGAAGAGCGCACTTCATACTTAAAGAAAATTGGCTTTTACGCTATCGCAGTTAAAAAAGCGCAAGAGGCCTACAGTCAAAAGGCGGAGTACGAAGAGATCGGCGATAGAGCCTATGATCTTTATGTGATTTCTCAAATCGTAGAGAAAAAGCCAGAGCTTGCTTTAGACAAAAATGTTTTAGATTTCTGCAATCAGCTTCAAACTTCTATTGGTCAAAAATCAAAATCTGATATCACTGAGGAAAGAAAAGAACTTCTGAAGCTTATCGAGTATGCGGGATTAACACCTCAACAGTTGGATTTTAATCCTCAGGTCAGAACGAAGTTCAATATCGATCTCAGTAAGACAGGCCTATCTTTTGGCTTAACTCACCCCGGAATGAAGTTTCAATAAATGGGAAAGATCTATTCTGCCTAGTGTTGCAGTGTTTCTTCATATCAAATAAGCGTTAATATCTCGACTTCGCCTAACCCCTTTACTAAAACTTAAGCATCCGGGGGGATGAATGAAGTCTTTATTTTTGTTTCTTATTATTTTCTCAATCAATTCATTTGCTCAAAACTCTCTCAATACCCAATATCCGAGAGTGATGGCCTGCCAGAATCCAAGTTCTAATATCTATGTTGAAGTTTTCCACGATCAATCAGGATTTCTTGGCGCTCCTAAGAATCCAACAGGATATTTGATTCTCTGGTCCACAATAATGGGCAAGGACACTCAAAAGAGATTGGTATTAGACGTTCCTATGAAGCATATCTCTGAGGGAGGTTCCGGATGTACTTTAGATATAAAGTGGTCCCAAAAAAAAGGAAGTGGAGCCGATGCAATTTCTCATTTTCATATTCAAGTTGCTGCCTGCAATATGTTGGATAAAGCACCTAAAGGCAAAATCACTCAAAACGATGTCTATAGTAGTGGCAAAGTTATAACGACATCTTCAGATTTGAATTGTCAGCTCCAATAATTTTCAAATAATTAAAAGAGGAATTTTATTAAAAATTTATTTTTAGCTATTCTGTTCTTTTCCAGTGTTAGTTATTCTAGAACGTTAATTGTATCTGATATCGATGACACGATCAAAGCTTCTCATGTGCGTAAGAAATCTGATTCCGCGGCAAATGCTTTTGTAACCACTTTGGCTTTTAGAGGAATGAAAGAGACTTATGAAGAAGTTCTCGCAAATGAAGGAGCTGAAATCATATATGTGACCAACGCTCTAGATACCATAATGAACGATTCCCATTCCAAATTCATTAAGAATAATGAATTCCCTAAAGGAAAAATATTTTTTAGGAAAGGAAGTGCCGATACTCACAAATACTCCACGATCAAGAATTACTTATTATCAAATCTCGATATAGATAAACTGATCTTGGTGGGGGACAATGGAGAAAGAGATATTTTGTTTTACGATCAAATCGCTCAAGAATTCAAAGATCGGCTGACGAGCATCAACACCTACATTCGTATTGTTTATTCAGAGCCGTATAAAGTGTTGCCCCTGGCAGAAAATCAAAAAGGATTTGTTTCTCCATTGGAACTTCTAGCGGATTTAACTGTAAGTAATTTTATAAAAGTAGAAAGATATTATGAAATTGCCGGAAAACAGTCACAAGAAATTTTGGTAGCAGAAAAAACCGACAGTAAAAGCCCTCAGTATTTTCCGAGTTGGCTAACTTGCAAAGGCTTTGACCCCGGCTCTTATGAAGAATTAATGACACCAATTATAGAAAAAGGCTTTGAAAAGGTTCGTTCCATTTGCCAGTAAATCTCTCAATTGCAATTAAACCTATCGCCAATTGTTTAAATCCTTCTAAATTCAGGATAACCATTGACAAGATGAGGGATTTTTTGAGACTTTATCTTTCATGCAAGAGTGCCTATCTTATTCAATTACCACAATGACATTTTAATCCCAGGCACACCTATGTCACAAATATCCATTATACTACCAGACAACTCCGTTAAAAACTTCGATCATGAACCTACGGTTCTTGAAGTGGCAAATGCTATTGGTCCACGTTTAGCTAAAGAAACTCTGGGCGGAATTGTAAACAATGGAAAAGACATTGAGGATCTTCGCTACGTTTTAAAAAATAACGATAAACTTAAAATCATCACTTCAAAAGATCCACAAGGTTTAGAGGTGATCAGACATACTGCTGCTCACGTAATGGCTCAAGCAGTTCAAGAATTGTGGCCTGATGTGAAGGTAACAATTGGCCCCGTGATTGACGATGGTTTCTATTATGACTTTGATTCTCCATTTACTTTCTCTCCAGAAGATTTAGAAAAGATCGAAAAGAAAACAAAAGAAATCATAAAACAAGATCTTCCAATCACTCGCGATTATTGGCCAAAACAAAAAGCCATCGAAACTTTCACAAAGATGGGTGAGAACTTCAAAGTAGAGCTCATTCAAGGTTTAAAAGACGAAAAAGTGGGAATCTACACGCAAGGTGGAAAATGGTTCGATCTTTGTAAAGGTCCTCACGTACAAAGCATCGGTTCTATCAAAGCCGTAAAAGTCACTCATCTTGCTGGTGCTTACTGGCGTGGTGATGAAAAAAATAAAATGCTTCAAAGAGTTTATGCGACTGCATTTTTCTCTGAAAAAGATCTTCAAGAGCATCTTGCAAGAATCGAAGAAGCAAAAAAACGCGATCACAGAAAGCTCGGAAAAGAAATGGGCTTATTTGTATTTGATCAAGTTGCGGTGGGAAGTCCTTTCTTCACACCGAAGGGCACGATCATTTATAATGAATTGATTCAATTTGTTCGTGAAAAATATAAAAAATATGGTTACCAAGAAGTGATCACTCCGCAAATCTATGACGTGGATTTGTATCATACATCAGGTCACTACGATAACTACCGTGAGAATATGTACTTTACAGATATCGACGAGAGAAGCTGTTCGGTGAAACCAATGAACTGTCCAGGGCATTGCGTATTGTTCTCGCACGATCATCATTCCTATAGAGATCTACCTTTACGTATCGCAGACTTCGGAAGACTTCATAGATATGAAAAAAGCGGAGCTCTTCACGGTGTAACTAGAGTAAGATCATTCTCACAAGATGATGCTCACGTTTTCTGTACTGTAGATCAAGTTCAATCTGAAATTGAAAAATTCATGACAATGTTAAATGAGATTTATCAAACTCTAGGTATGTCCGAATACAAGGTTTACTTCTCAACTCGTCCAGAAAAACGTACGGGTAGTGAAGAACTTTGGGATAAAGCTGAAAATGCTTTAGAACAGGCTCTTAAAAATTTAAAACTAGATTATATTTTAAATCCTGGTGACGGTGCCTTCTATGGACCGAAACTAGATATTTCTTTTGTGGATGCACTAAAGCGTCCATGGCAATTGGGAACTCTTCAGTACGATCCAAACATGCCAGAAAGATTTAAATTAACTTACGTTGGTTCAGACAACACAAGTCATACACCTGTGATGTTACATAGAGCGATTTTAGGATCGTTAGAAAGATTCATAGGTGTTTATACAGAACATTGCGCAGGCCATTTCCCACTTTGGATGAATCCAAACCAAGTGAGTATATTAAATTTAAACGAAGTGCACATTCCATTCTGTGAAGAATTGAAAGAAAGACTTCAAAAAGAAAATATCCGCGTAAACTTCGATGCAAGAAACGAAAAATTAGGTTTCAAGATCAGAGAAGCGCAATTGATGAAGGTTCCGTACATGATCGTTGTCGGAGATAAAGAAGTAGAAACAAAAAAATTAGCTGTTCGTTATAGAACGGGCGAAAATTTTAATGATTTAACAATAGAGAATTTTGTGGAAGGCCTAAAGACTGAAATTAAAAATAGAAGTCTTACTTCTTATCTTAAACCAACCCTACCAGGAGATGCATGAACAACAATAACAATAGCTACAGACCACCAATTGCTCGTCCACCAAGAAAAGAAGGAAATTTCGGTCCCAAGAGAGACGCAAAAAAAGACGGGTTCAAAATGAACTTTGAAATCAACGCTGCTCAAGTGAGAGTGATTGATGATGAAGGTGGAATGCTTGGAGTGATGACTCCTAAGGAAGCCGTAGCAATGGCTCAAGCAAGAGGTTTAGATCTCATTGAAGTTGCACCCAACGCAACTCCTCCAACTTGCAAAATTATGGATTACGGAAAGTACAAGTATGAGCAAAAGAAGAAGGCTCAGGTTTCTAAAAAGAACCAAGTGACTATCGATGTAAAAGAAATCCAGTTGAGACCAAGAACTGAAACGAACGATCTAGAAACAAAGCTTAGACACGCTAAGAGATTCCTAGAAGACGGCGATAAAGTGAAGTTCAATCTTCGTTATAAAGGTAGAGAAATGGTCCACCAAGAGCTTGGAAAAGCCCTTATGGATAAAGTAGTTGAGCAGCTTAAGGGCGTTGGAATTGTGGAAACGGCTCCAAAAATGGAAGGAAAGCAGTTCTTCTGCCTAATGCAGCCAGATCCAGTTCATTTAAAAGAAGTCCAAAAGAAAAAGAAGCAAGCCGCGGCCCAGGCAGCAGCAGCGACTAAAAAGACGGACGATAAAGAATCATAGCCTCATCCAGTGCTTCCTAAGGGAAGCACTAATGCCTAAAAACCTCTTTTAGGGATTAAAAATAACTTGTTTAGTCATCAACTCTAAGGTTATAACCTTTACCTCAAGTCCAAAATACTTGTACTACGAACTTTTATACGGCTCAAAAGTAGGATTCAATTCGAATTCTCGCCTGTAAGGTTAGGAGATCAAATGAAGAACAAGACCAATTCTGGAGCGAAAAAACGCTTCAAGAAGACACCGTCGGGCAAAGTGAAAAGAAAAAGCACTAAGCGTCGCCATCTTATGAACAGCAAATCACCAAAAGCAAAAAGGCAATTAGCAGCACCCGTTTACGTAAGTGATGCAAACATGCTTCAAGTAAAAAGATTGCTAGTATTTTAATTAATTTATTAGTGCTTCTACGAGAAGCACTGTAAGCCCACAGGAGATTTCAGTCATGAGAGTAAAAAGAGGCGTTAAAGCCAGAAGAAGAAGAAATAAAACGTTAAAAAGAGCAAAAGGTTATTATGCTGCCGGATCGCGCGCGTTTACAATCGCACGTGAAAGAAATGACAGAGCATTAGCTTATGCTTTCAGAGATAGAAAAACTAAAAAACGTGAGTTCAGAGCTCTATGGATCCAAAGGATCAATGCAGCTGTAAGACCTTTCGGTTTAAATTATTCAAAGTTCATCAACGGCGTTCAGAAGCTGAACTTGGGACTGGATAGAAAAGCTCTTTCAGAGCTAGCTATTTTAGATCCAGCAGGATTCAAAGCAGTTGTTGATATGGTTCAAAAAGCATAATCTTTGAACCAATGTTAAAGAAGGGCCACATCCAATTGGCCCTTTTTTATACCCTCGCCATGACGCAAAGCAAAGGTGAGCCGCACCTTTTCCAAAACTTTGCGTCAAATGACACAAATCTGGGATTTTATGGATGTTGTAGGTTTTGAGAAACGCAAAAGAGATCATATCGAGCTTTCGATGAAATCGGAAAATCAAGCTATTGGGTTTTCAGGATTTGATCGTGTGGAACTTGAACATGAAGCTCTTCCTGATCTCGATTTTTCAGAAATTACATTAGAAACAAGTATTTTAGGCAAAAAACTTAAAACTCCGCTTTATATCAATTCCATGACGGCTGGTCACAAGGATGCTATCGCTTTAAACGCGATGATGGCGGAAGTTTGCGAAGCTCGTGGTTGGATGATGGGCGTAGGTTCTCAAAGAAGACAGCTCGAAGACTCTACAAAAACTACGGAATGGAATGCCTTAAGAAAAAGAGCTCCAAATGCTTTAATTATTGGAAACATCGGGATAGCGCAGGCAATTAAAGCAAAACCAGAAGATATTCAAAAACTTGTAGAATCTATCAATGCTCAGGCATTATTTATTCATTTGAATGCACTTCAAGAGTGTATGCAGCCGGAAGGAACTCCTGAATTCAAAGGGGGTTTGAAAGCCATCAAAAAATTAACTTTAAAAATTAAAGTACCAGTCATTATTAAAGAAACTGGTTGTGGTTTTTCTGTTAAAACCTTGAAAAACTTAAAAAATACAGGAATACATGCAGTTGATATAAGCGGCCTCGGTGGAACCCATTGGGGACGTATTGAAGGCGCTAGAGCTGAGAGAAATTCCACTCAATCCAATGCCGCAAAGACTTTTGAAAATTGGGGAATTGGTACTATCCAATCTATGCTTAATGCTTTAGAGATATCAGGAGAGATATCAGGAGAGTTATCTAAGACAAAAACTTTTCAGACGTGGGCATCCGGCGGTGTAAGAACAGGTCTAGATGCTGCTAAACTTTTAGCGATGGGAGCAGAGGCTGTGGGCTTTGCAAAACCCGCGATGGAAGAGGCTCTCAAGGGCAGAGCCGCGCTGAACGACTGGATGGCAAGGATCGAATATGAACTCAAGACGGCGATGTTTTGTACGGGATCGGCCAACATTAAAAAATTAAAGAAAGCCAATTGGACGTTGAGAGAATAATGGACATCAGAAAAGAGCAATCTACATCTACCGATAAGGTTTCGAAAATCACAGAAAATCCCTTAGATGGGTTTTCTAAGTTATCTCGTGAAGAGCGGTATCAACGCCTTTTAGATCTAGGCTACATCGGTCCGGTGGAGTTTGATTTCTTGATGAATGAAATGCCGATGGACCCAAGTTTGTCAGATCATTTTATTGAAAACTCTATCGGCAATTACAAAATGCCAATCGGTGTAGCTGTACACTTTAATATCAATGGCGAAGACAAAATTATCCCAATGGCTGTTGAAGAAACATCTATCATAGCTGCTGCCAGTAAAACTGCGAAATGGGTAAAATCTAACGGTGAAATTACAGCGCGTGCTTTGGGCCAAGATATCATCGGGCAAATTCAAATCGCTAGATCTCAAAATCCTACAAAAGCCGTGGAGAGAGTACTCGCGCAAAAACAAAAATTAATCAGTGATGCAAACGTGATCGCCGAAGGAATGGTAAAGCGTGGTGGTGGAGTTAAAGACATCACGGCGAGAATCATTCCTCGTTCTTTAGAGATCGCTGGTGATAATGACTCTATGGTTGTTTTTCATGTGATGATGGATCCTTGCGATGCGATGGGTGCAAATGTAATCAATCAGGTTTGTGAAGCATTGAAGCCAAAGATCGAAGAGCTCACTCAAGACGTTGTGACCATGTGTATTCTCTCAAACCTTGTAGATACAAAACTTACGGAAGCAAAAGTTGTGATCCGTAATATCGATCCTGAAATAGGAAAAGGTATCGAGGAAGCATCATTATTTGCACAACTGGATCCTTATAGAGCAGCCACGAACAACAAAGGTGTGATGAACGGTATTGATGCTGTGTTGATCGCAACGGGCAATGACTGGAGAGCGGTGGAAGCTGGAGTTCACTCTTATGCTGCACAATCTGGAAGATATAAATCTATTACTCAATGGAAAATGATTGGAAAAGATTTGGTTGGAACATTAACAGCTCCAATTGTTGTGGGGACGGTAGGTGGTGTAACACAACTTCATCCCACAGCAAAAATGGCTCTTAAGATTTTGAAAATTCAAGACGCTCAAGAATTGAGTAATGTCGCAGCCTCTGTGGGCCTAGTTCAAAACCTTGGGGCGTTGAAAGCGCTTTCCGGAATTGGTATTGTGCAAGGTCATATGAGGCTTCATGCTGGGAATCTGGCACTTCAAGCTGGCGCAAATCAAAAAGAGCTTCCGCAAGTGCAAGTGATCTTGCAAAAACTCTTAGACTCCCAAAAGAAAATTACAGTTCAAGATGCAAAAGATATCTTAGAGAAACTCAGAAAAGGTCTTTTGTACTCATGAAATCATTTGATTTGAGTGTCCCGAGTAAAACTTTTTTTACCGGGGAGTACTTGGCACTCCTTGATGGACCAGCTATTCTTCTTAATACAAAACCTCGATTCCAAAATAAATTTGAACTGAATATTGAAAAAGAATTTTATACCAATCCTATAGAAGACGAAGAACACCCATTGCATAAATATTGGATGGAGAACGAAGATTTTCTTTTGGATTTTGATTATGATTTCATTGACCCGTATCAGGGTAAGGGTGGCTTTGGAGCTTCCAGTGCGCAGTGGGCAGCCTTCTATGCCTTTGTGAATCAGTATCACCCATCTATGAGTTATTTTTTTGATAAAACAAAAAATGAAAATGATTTCACCAAGAATATTGATTTTGATTTCGTCAGCACCTTCTTGAAAAAATATAGATCCATTTCAAATGCCCAGACGAAGAGCAAGTTTCCACCAAGCGGATACGATGTGCTTTCGCAGTGGGTTGGGAAAGTGGCTTATATTGATATCCAAAACAAAGTGATCAAAAGATTTGATTGGCCTTTCGATGGACTTTCATTTGTCTTGATCAAGAGCCAAGAAAAAATCGCTACTCATGAACACTTGAAAGATTTAAACCAAATTCCTGAAAAAGGATTGAGATCTTGCGTTGCTAAAACACTAAAAGCTTTTGAAACAAAAAGTCAGGCTTTGTTGATAGAAGGAATCCAAGAAAACTACGAAGTTTTAAAAAGCGCTGACCTCGTGGCACCACAAGCGCTAAAGACTTTAGAAAAAATCTCAAAACACGAATTTGTTTTGGCAGCGAAAGGTTGCGGAGCACTTGGAGCCGATGTGTTTTGTGCTTTGGTGAAATCAGAAAACTTGCCTCAGTTTCTAAGCTATGGGGCAAGTGAAAACATGAGGCTGGTCGCAGCCGAAGACGACCTGTCTCACGGTATTGAAGTGAAGACGGACTTTGATTCCAGCCACGCCACTTTGCACTGACTGGCCTAAAATGTCAGACTGTATAAAATCTAATAATTATAAACTTTTAAGTCTATTTAATTAGATTTAAAGCTGGTATGAGATTTGTATAATTAGGAGTTCTATGAAATACATCTCTCTTCTCATCATCGCGGTACTTGGGTTTACCAACGTTCATTGTTCGAAGAGTAAATCCAGTAAAACTAAAAGATATTATACAAACGGGGATCCTTTAACGCTGGTTGAAGGTACCACGATGAGTACGGGTTCAATTACAGAGTCCAACTACCAAGAGTTTGACGGCTATTACTTAAGCGATGCAGTGGAGTTCACGCAAAAGTCTGAGGTGCAAACTATGGAAGAGAGGCTTGCTGGGCAAGCGGGTTCTGAGGATCAAGAAGAAACTGCCTTCACATCTTTACCGGAATCTTTAAAGTTTACTTTTAAGGTTAAAGATATTGGTGGTGTTAAAAAATATATCTATTCCTCAGACCAATTGAACATATCGTTTATTTCTAAAGATGGGCACCTGATTGCTGAATCAGGGACATCGGAAGCCACGGATATACTAGATCTAAAAATTCAGCATATCAGTGTTAAAAAAGATAGAAGTGCTTTTTCACTTATGGTTTTCGTCCCAAAAGATGTAAAGGGAAATAAAAATTTAGTGGCGTTGACCTTCACCAAACCCTTTGATCGTGTAGAGCAAAAAGCCACAGGCGACTTTGACTTCCTCTCTGCTAAAAATGTTAAAATTCGTTGGCCAAGAAATCAGAATATCACGTTGAATGTTTGTAATTCAAAACTCAAGAGTTCAGTTCATAGATTTGAAAGCTCTATGAATCTATGGTCTAAGCATATCAACTCAACTTCTTTTGATGTTAAATATTTGGATAATCCTCCTCCATTTTCGGATTTAAATACTCACTGTATTTACTTGGTGGACAATTACTTTACAACAGGCAGCGAAGATTATGCGAATATGGCTTCCACATACACTCGCGCAAGAAATAATTTTTTAGATTCTGATATTTTTATTTTTGAAAAAGAACTTCGTAAGGTAAGATCTAGCGTGGTCGAATGGTATGGAGTTTATGAAATATTTAGAGTTATGACCCACGAGATTGGACATTTCCTAGGCATGGGTCATCCCACAAATCTCCTCAATCCGAGTCAAAAAACTATAATGTCATATGCTAAGGATAATACTGAAATTAGACTTTACCCCAGAGATATAGAGTCAATTCAAGAGCTTTATAAGTAGTTTTTATTGATATCCGGGCTTGTTAACGATATATCCAAACTATGAGTTGGCAAGCTTCAGCACCATCAAATATTGCGTTGATCAAATACATGGGAAAGCTAGATTTTTCTAGGAATATTCCTTCCAATGCGTCTTTGAGTTATACGCTTGAAGATCTTAAAACTTTTGTAGAAATTGAACAGGTTGATGGACCTGAGGACCTGTGGAAACCACTAGTGCAAACGGGTTGTCTTTCGCCAATTTTTTCTATTAAGGGGCAACAAAGATTTTTAAATTACTTTAAAAAATTAAAAGACCTCTATAATGTAAAAGAAAATTTCTTGATCAAATCTGCAAACAATTTTCCTTCGGATAGCGGAATGGCAAGTTCGGCTTCAAGTTTTGCAGCGTTGAGTATTGCCGCCGATATGGCGTTCTCAAGTTTGGGTTATAGAAATCACAGCGATCAAACTCTTTACCAATTGAGTCGCGAGGGTTCCGGATCATCTTGTCGTAGTTTTTTTAAACCTTGGGCAATATGGAAAAATACGGAAGTTTTTATTCCGAAAATTAAAATTCAAAAACTATTACATGATGTGGTCTTAGTGGATACTAAGATCAAAGAAGTTTCATCGGGCGATGCTCATAAAAGAATCGAAACAAGTCCTAACAATGTCGGCAGGAAAGAGCGTGCAGAGAAAAGATTGGATGATCTTTTAATAGCTTTCAATACGGACAACTGGAAAGGTGCTTTCAATATTGTTTGGGATGAATTTATGGATATGCATGAACTATTTGAATCTGCGGAGCCACTGTTCTGTTACCGCACTGAAAAAAGCTACGCAGCTATGCAAGCCGCACGTGAATTTTGGAAAGAAAATAACGATGGACCCTTAGTCACCATGGATGCAGGCCCGAATCTTCATTTATTGTGGAGAGAAGATCAGGTTCTGCTCAGGGAGCGTCTTAAAGCCATCATGAATGATAAGGGCTTTGCATATCTGGATTAGCTGAAGGCGCAGTGCCCAGAAGTATTGGTGATTATCTCCTTGATAAGATCTGCTTATTGCAATAACAAATTATTAAGACAAATTATCAAATATAAACATAGCCTTAAAGGTGGGGAATTATGAAAACAGTAATAGCATTATTAGTTATTTTAGGGACAACTCAAGCTTGGTCTTGTGAAGAAATTAAAGGTAAATACAATTGCGGTGGAAACAAAATTTCATTCTATTACGAAACCAGAGCAGATGGCGTAAAGCTTCTTACGGGAAGTGGAGAAACTATGATTATGGATGGTCAGCCTCATGATCTGGGTATGGGAATGATTTATCAAGTTCATTGCACTCCTAAGGTTTTACAAATTGATATGGATAATAATGGAATAATCGCAATTCAAAAATTCATGTATAGAGACGCCAGAACTCTAGATGCTGAAATCACTCTAGATGGTGCAACTCGTGTGTTGGTTTGTAGAAAATAGAAATGAATTTAAAAATTTTTGGGAAATGCATCATTGCCGGTGAGCATGCGGTGATCCGAGGATCGCCCGCTATTGTTTTACCGGTCAAAGAAAAATTCCTTGAAATTTCCTATAACAATACTCCTGAAGAATTTAAAGTAGAGTTCGAAGGTCTTATGAAAGAAGATCTTTCCTTGGTGTTCTTTGGAGTTTTAGAAAAAGCCTTAAAAGTTATCAATAAAAAGCACAGTGATCTTCATGGTGAACTAAAGCTGGTGAATAGTGTTCCCGTCGGCGCCGGCCTAGGCGCTTCCGCAACTCTTTGTGTGGCGGTTGGAAGATTCTTGGAGCATTTGGGTTGGGTGAGCTCGGATCACCTCTATGAGTTCTGTAGGCAGCTTGAAAATCTCTTTCATGGTGAAAGTAGTGGAGTTGATATTGCCTCGACGATGATGGGAAGACCTATTGAATTTCAAAGGCCATCGCAAATTACGGAGATCAATATCAATTGGAAGCCCAAGCTTTATATTTCTTACTGTGGTCAGCGTGGAATGACATCGGAGTGTGTAAGACTTGTTAAGGATCAATGGCTAAGAAATGAAATCGAAGCCTCCAAAATTGATCAAGATATGAAGGAGAGTGTTCTTCTCGCAAAGAAATCTTTAATGAGTGGAGAGAAAGAAGGCTTTTTGGATTTAATAGAGTCTATCAATAAAGCACGCAGTTGCTATGAGCGGTGGGGACTGACGGCTGGTGCACTAGATATCCATATGAAAAAACTCACCGAAGAAGGCGCCCTGGCTGTGAAGCCTACAGGTTCTGGTCGTGGCGGATATGTGATCAGTCTTTGGAGATCGGAACCGAACAGCTCTTTTGATCTTATTCCACTAAAATTTTAGTTAAGCAATTTTAGGTAGGAAATTTCAATTACCTTTTGGAATCATTTTTTTAGAGTAGTCATAGAGAGCAATGCTCGTTGCGGCCATAACATTTAAAGATTCAACATCAGCGTTAATAGGAATAGAGACGGCATTGTGTTTTAAGGTCTTAGGAAGTCCCAGGCCTTCTTCCCCAACGAGGAGGCTGACATCCTTTGGCCAATCAAATTTTTCTAAAGAGACTCCGTCGCCATCCAGCGAAACATATCTATCTATATGGTTATGGAGCTCTTGAATGGAAGGACCAATTTCAAATTGGGTTTTGAGTACCATTCCACTGGAAGCTTTTACTGCTTTCGGGTGGAAGGGGTGAGCCGATTCCTTCAGTAAAATGATTTTCTTCACACCAAAGGCAACCGCCGATCTTACGATGGCTCCCAAATTTGCAGGATCTTGCACGGGTAAGAAGAGCTCTACACCTTTTGGCGGTTTTGGTTCCCAGAGAGGAATTTTAGGAAGATCCATAACGATGAGAGGAGCTCTCGTTTCAAAAATATCTAGTTCTTCATAAAGCTCTGGAGTGAGCATAACAATTTTCTTTTTTAGGCTTGGTTCTAGATGGGGCATTTCAGAAACCACAAGAATCGATTTCACAAGTTCGTGATGGTAGTGTTCTTCAACAACTTTAGGCCCCATCATTAGAAAAAGTTTTTCTTTCTTCACGCCTGGAGTTTTAAGGATCTTTTGCAAGACCTTAAAATAAGAATTGGATTTACTTTCAATGATTTTCATTTTTTATTTTTTTCACTTAACTATTTTCACTTAACTATTTTTTTACAATAGATGTTAAATTTTGAGGAGTCGAGCCTACCAAGATATCATCTTCAATTCTTACGCCGCCCACAGATCGCCATTTTTCTACTTCGTTCCAGTTGATAGAATTTTGATGTTTAGATCTTAACTCTTGATTTTCGATCAACGCTTTGACGAAGTATAATCCGGGCTCTACGGTGATAAGGTAATTTTCTTGTAAAGCAAAATTCACTCTTAAGTTTACACCGTTGAATTTTTGAACAGGTTTGTTGGCAACGCCACCCACATCTCGAACTCTCAATCCTACCAAGTGACCTACGCCGTGAGGGAAGAATACAGAAATTGCTCCCGTCTCAAGGGCTTCGTCTGCGGAGCAATTAAAAATATTTAAATCCTTAAGTCCTTGAGCCATCACTCTACCGGCAGTATTGTGAACCTCGGACCACTCGGTTCCAGGCTGACACATTGAAATGCATTTTTCTTGAGCTTTTAAAACAATATCGTAGATCGCTTGTTGCTTCTCATTGAATTTTCCATTGGTAGGGTAACATCTTGTGATGTCTACGCAGTAATCTTCGATATCAGCACCCGCATCAATCAATACCAGTTCTCCTTTCTCGACGATTTTCTTTGTTGGAATCGCGTGAAGGATCGCGGCGTTTATGCCCGAACCAACAATGGAGTCATAGGGGAATTTATCAGCACCTGCTTTTAAAACTGCAGATTCATAGGTCAGTTGAATATCTCTTTCCGAAACTCCAGCTTGAATGTATTTTTCCAAAACTTGATAACCAGCAAGTGCGGCTTTAGCACATCTTTTTACCAATTCAATCTCTGCCGTATCTTTTACTCTACGAACTAGATTGAGGGTTTCTTTCAGGTCCAAAAATTTTTGGCCTTCAGCTTTTACGGGAAGAGAATATTGTTTTCCATTATTCTGGTTCTGTTCATCTTGTCCAAAAATAAAAACTTCTTTAAAATTACTTTTTTTAATCCAAGCTTCCAATTCAGAAATATTTTTTCCTCGAAGGTCGCCAGAAGCTCCTTCCCACAAAACTTCATCAGCCGTGATGGGTTGGATAAAATCTACGAAGCCTTCATTTTTTGAATAAGCAACGACACCCCAAGCTCTTCTTAATCCTGAAATCCAATAGTATTCCGGATGAGGTAAGAATGGATAACTCTGATCAAAGCCCCCGGGCTTAGTGGTAGGTTCCCCGCTGAAAAACAAAACCAAGGCATCGTTTGGTACTGTGTTTTGGAAGGATTTATTGAGTCGTTCACGTCTTTTCTGAATTGTATTTTGGTCGAAAATATACATGGCGCTAAATTAAGAGAGAATAGGGATAAACTCAAACATTTTAAGAAGTATGTGAAGATTAGAAAGGGTTTAAACGAATTTAAACCCTTTCTAGGGATCAATACATTATTTGCAGTCGTAATGATTAATTACACTGCCGGTGCGGGAATAAAGGTTGGAGCTCTTTCTTCAAATGCAGGTTTAGGAGTAACCGCAAGGTAATTCACCATTTCTACGGGATAATTGAGCGGCGTTCTCTCAGCAAAGAGAAGTAACGTGGGTACAGGTCCAATGTTGACCAATCTGGTTACTCCAAGCTCATTCACAGCATATTGAAGAGCTTCCATCCAGCGAACAGTGGAATTGAAGTTATCCACCATATCTTTTAAAAGCTGCTCTCTGGTTTCGATCAAGCCAATGAATGTGGAGGATACCATTTTGTATTTTAATTCTTCCATGGGTCTCACGGTGTGTGCATAGAGCTTGTAAGTTTCATCAGTGATAAAAGTCATAAGAGGTGAGTGCAGAGGTTTGTCGTAGATCGGGCTGATCTTGTAGCGTGCTTTTGGAGCTTCGTTGAGCCTCCATTGCTCTAGCTTTTCTATCGTTCCGGTCACCAGGAAATGTCTTGGAGTTTGGTGAACCGCAAAGTAAATTCCGGCATCGGTGATTTCTTGAATTCTTTCTTTAGAGATAGTGCCGTCGATGACGCGAATGTAGTAAGCACTGCAGCCTTCGATCTTAGAAGCTTTCAAATGATAATTCCAACTTGCAGCGATAATAACATCAAACTCCAAAGCACCGGCGCAGTAAGATCTTGCCACGTCACCAAGTGAGCAACCCATAAGGTAATCAGGCTTTTCGCCGCTGGCAGTGAACATATCAAATAAAGCGATATGAACTACGGTGACGGCAATGGCTTGTAGGGTGAATACTCTTTTGAAATCTTCATCAGAGCTTGAAATGTATTCAGTGAGATCAAACCCTGGAGCACATTTGTCTAAAACTTTTTGCGCTTGGGCAATGCGAGCCTTTACGGCGGGAAGTGAGAGCATTAAAGCTCTATCAGACATTTTATCTAAGCCATCAATACCAGAAAAAACATAAGCGGTTTTGTGCGCATGAGTATTCATTCATCCCTCCCCAGAGGTTTATTAGATGGAGGGTAATTTGAATTTTAGATTTCTAGCAAGTCGCAAATGGAGCTTGAAATTTAAAGAAGGACTTTATGTAAAAGTTCTAGCTCGAATCAAAACAAAATTTAGGCACTTAATGCTAATTTTACAGCCCCACAGAAAATTTAATGGGTGACATAAGAAGGATAACGCACGGTTTCTACGGCGCCACAAGTGCGCATTACACAAAAAATCCCGATCCACGAACTGACCATCTTTTCTGGGACGTCCCGCAAAACTTGCATTACAAAAACAAAAACGCCGATCATTCGACCGGCGTTTTATTAAATTTTCTTATCAACAAAGTGGTTTGGTTATCTGTTTAAATTTCTGAGGTCTGCGTAAGAATCTACTAGACCTCCTTCCAGTTGAATTTGATATTATTCTAAATCACCTTATAAAAGGGTAAAATATTGTAATGAAGTCAGTATTGACAGTATTATTGGGCACCATCCTTACTCTGACGAGCAGCTGTAATACTAAGCCAGTAGTAGATCATTCCTTTAGAAATCTTGCTAGCGATTCAAATTATTTTTCCCCTCGAAATATTCAATACTCACCCTACAAAAATATAAATACTATTGAATATGCAAAGCTAATCCCCGGTTTAAAAGAGTATATAGCAAGACGTCCTGAAAAGCTTCCTTTCATGGACCAAGATCAACGTTGGCAGTGGGCAAATCTTCATGCAATAAAAAATAAAAAGCATTTTTCTATATTGAATATCGTCAGCGACACTTCCGCCGCAACTCTTCTTAAAAGAGCAAAGGAAAAAGATCCAGTCATTTTAGAAAAATTCGGATACGTTCTTAGTAAAGATTGGTTCAAGCATAAAAAGGACCAAAAGCTTTTTGCCTATCAAATTTTTAACGAAAAACCCAAAAACAAACCAACTGTACTTATTTGGGCTAAAGAACATGGTGATGAATTGGGGACTGCAGAGTTTACAACTCAGCTGACCGAGTTCTTTTTATTTCATCTTCAAGGTTTAGGAAACCCCATCGTCAATAAAACAATTCAAGACCTTTTTTCTAAAATAACAATTGTTGTTGTGCCGGATATGACTCCAGACAAAAACTTTATAGGATTTAAAAACAAAATAACTACTGTTCAAGATTTTAACGGCTTTGGGATTCTTCTTCAACCCTTCGAGTATGATTCGAATGATCCTGAAAATTATATTGGAGCGCCAGAGGCCATCTACCTAAAGAAACTCATGTTGAGCCTGAGTAATGTTGTACTTGGAATAGATATTCATAGCCCTTTCGGAGTTAGTGTAATAGCTGCACCAGATAATTCAGTGGCTGAAAAAAATCGATATCTGATTGCCGAAGGAACGAATACAACAAAATGTTTAGCTCAACTTACAGATCACAAAAAACCACAAGCGTGTCAAACCGGCGTGTTTCAGGTCGCTCACCCAGGTATCAGCGCAGGGGTAGAGATTTCAGCCAGTTTTTTCTCAAGGACAAAGAAAGCTCCTTCTATATTACTCGAACTTGAAACAGGTATCCCTGACGATTATGTACATTCAGAAGAATGTTACTTTGGACACAAAGAAGGTACTTGTGAATATTATGTGAAGCCACACCTTCAAGAGCAACTGCCTTTTTTCATTCGAATAATGGAAATTATCAGTCAGTCTCCAAAATAAAGTATTTGATATTTAAGGGAATCTTTTGAAGCCAAACGCTGATTTAGATTCCGGCGATATGATGATAGCAGATTTCTTAACTCATAAGAGGTGGTTAACGCGGGGTTTCTGGGACGTCCAAGGTGATATGATCTACAGGAAGAAGTGAGGTTTTGTTTGATAACTTTAGAGTTTTATTGGATTATTTAAGATTCAAAATCTATCCAAATAGGACACTTAAGGAAAATCTAGATGAGCAGTCAAAATGAAATTCTCAAGATTCAAGAAGAGGCGCTGAAGGCTTTTGGTGCGGCTAAAGATTTAAAAGAACTTTATGAGCACAAGGTTCAGTATCTCGGAAAGACGGGAAGCTTTTCTAAAGTGATGCAAGGAATGAAGGATCTTCCGCCGGCAGAGAAGCCTATCTTTGGTGCAAAAGTAAATGAAGCTAAAAAACTTTTAGAAGAATCATATGAAAAGTTTTTTGCGGCTCTCACTAAAAAAGAAATTGCGGCAAAACTATCTTCAGAAAAAATTGATATCACTTTGCCGGGTCCGACAGTTCCAAGAGGAACTCAACATCCGATTTCTATGGTGATTGATGAGGTTTCAGGAATTTTAGCTAAAATCGGTTACAGCGTAAGACTGGGCCCACTCATTGAAACTGACTTTTACAATTTCGAAGCTTTGAACGTTCCTAAAGATCATCCGGCGAGAGATGAACAAGACACCTTCTATATCGATGACACTCACGTCTTGAGAACACAGACTAGTCCAATTCAAATTCGTACGATGCAAAATGAAAAGCCACCTTTAAGAATCATAGGACCGGGTTCGGTATTCAGATGCGACAGCGATATTTCGCATGCGCCAATGTTCCATCAGATTGAAGGTTTGTACATTGATAAAAAAGTTTCGATGTCGGAGCTTAAAGCAACTTTAACTTACTTCACTAGAGAGTTCTTTGGGGGCAATGATTTGAAAACAAGATTTAGACCAAGCTTCTTTCCATTCACAGAACCATCGGCAGAGTTTGATAGCTCTTGTCCATTTTGTGCAGCTAAAGGTTGCAGGATGTGTAAACAATCCGGTTGGATTGAGTTGGGTGGCTGCGGTTTAGTTCATCCCAATGTTTTGAAATCTGCAGGACTGGATCCGGATCAATGGCAGGGTTTTGCTTTTGGTTTTGGTATCGAGAGAATGGCCGTGATCAAGTATGGCGTAGAAGATATCCGATTACTCGCAGAAAATGATGTTAGGTTTTTAGAACAATTTTAATAATAGTGCTCTCTCCAGAGAGCACTGAAACAGAAGGAGTAGTGTTCACCCCAGTGAGCACTGTTACAGGATGAAAATTTCTTTAAAATGGTTAAACGATTACGTTGATGTGTCTGAATATTTCCAAAATCCAGATCAGCTTGCGGACATTTTAACTCACAAAGGGTTGGAAGTTGAGAGCGTAGAGAATAAATCAAAGAATTTCCAAAACGTAGTGATTGGTCATATTTTAGAGCGCGGACAACATCCCAATGCGGACAGATTAACTCTTTGCCAAGTGACGACGGGGCAAGGAAAAGTTCATCAGATTGTTTGTGGAGCTAAGAACCATAAAAAAGGTGACAACGTGGTGGTGGCCCTTCCAGGCGCGGTGCTGCCAGGAAACTTTGCGATCAAATTATCAAAAATCAGAGATATGGAATCTCAAGGTATGCTTTGCTCAGAAAAAGAATTGGGTCTTAGCACAGAGTCTGAAGGTATCGTGATTTTACCAATAGATGCTCCCATCGGAACACCATTTGCGGAGTACAAAGGCTTAGATGATATCGTTTTCGAATTGAAAGTGACGCCAAATAGAGCGGACTGCTTAAGCCATTATGGTTTAGCACGTGAAATTTCTTGCGTACTCAATAAGCCCCTTAAAACTAATTTCAACAATGATATTAAAACTATAGAGAAATCTTCTAAAGATAAAGTTTCTGTAGAGGTCCAAAACCCAGAAATGTGTCCAAGATTTACCGGAAGATACATTGAAGGTGTAAAAGTTGGACCAAGTCCTGATTGGCTGAAAAGACGTCTAGAGTCTATTGGAATGAACTCCATCAATAACGTTGTCGACGTAACAAATTATGTGATGATGGAATTGGGTCAGCCTCTTCATGCTTATGATTCTTCACTCATCGGTGGAAATGGAATTGTCGTTTCCAAAGCTAAAGAAAACGAAAAATTTAAAACTTTAAAAGAGCAGGATTTAAACCTCAAAGGTACCGAACTCATGATCCGTGATAAACAAAAACCTGTAGGACTTGCAGGCGTGATGGGTGGGATGAATTCTGGGATTCAAGATTCTACTGTCAACGTGTTTGTGGAAAGTGCTTACTTCACAGCAGAGACGGTGAGAAAGAGTTCAAGAACTCATGGTATTTCTTCTGAGTCATCTTATAGATTTTCTCGCGGAGTAGATCCCGCAATGACTTTGATTGCGATGAACAGATGTTGCCAATTGATTTTAGAAACGGCTGGTGGATCTGCCTATGGCGATCATCATGATACAAATCCAAATATTGTAGCTCTTAAGAGCATTCCGTTAAAAGTTTCAGATGTGACGGATCGTTTGGGTTTTGAACCAAAACCGGAAGAAGTAAAAAACTGGATGACAAGATTGGGAGCGCAAGTTCAGGAAATTTCTTATTCTGAATTCAATGTGATCCCGCCAAGTTTCCGTGGTGATATTTCCATTAAAGAAGATCTCATTGAGGAGTTTGGTCGTCTTCATGGCTACGAACATATTCCGGAAAGACTTCCGACCATGGGGCAAGCGCCGAGTCCGCATGCAGCTCAATATACCTTGGGAATTAAAATTAGATCTCTATTCCGAAATGAAGGTTTCAATGAAGGTTTCAACTACGCTTTTGTCGATGGAAAAAAGCACGCGAAGTTCCTTGGTGATATTGCAACCTTCAAAAATGTTGGATTCAATTTAAGATCAGAAGCGGTTCAAGTTAGAAATCCGCTTTCAGAAGAAATGAACGTGATGAGACAACAAATTTCTTACGGGCTATTTCTAAATACACTTCATAATCTTCGTCATGGTCAAAATCTCGGAAAAATTTTCGAGACGGGTTACAATTTTGAAAGGAACAATGATACCTACAATCAAATTTGGACAGCAGGTCTTGTCCAATGGGGGCAACCAGAAACTCTTTGGCAAAAAGGTCAAAAGAACGAACACCTATTCTTTGAAACAAAATCTCATATCGAAAATATTTTAAGAAATCTTTCTTTCAAATCTTGGCAGTGGGAAGTTTGTGATGAGCTCAATTTCTTACATCCAGGGCAGTCAGCAAAACTAAAAGTAGAAGGAAGAGTCATGGGCTACGTAGGGACTCTTCACCCGCAAATCGCTGACGAGGAAAAAATTAAAGTTCCGGTCGTGTTTGCTGAGATTAACTTAGACACTTTGATGATGGGACAACCTCGCGTTGCAAGAACAAAACACGTTTCTAAAAATCCTAGTGTGGAGCGCGATCTTGCGTTTGTAATGCCTGAAAATTTTGAATCTGGAAAAGTGTTAGCGGAAATTCAAAAGGCGGCTGGTAACGTTTTAAAGTCCGCGTGGGTCTTTGACGTATTCACGGGCGATCCATTGAAGGTAGGCGAGAAGAGTGTGGCCTTCCGTATGGTCTTCCAAGATAATGAGAAAACTCTTAAAGACGAAGATCTGAAGGCAGTAGATAAGAAAATTATTGACGCAATAAATCAAAAGTTCTCGATTTCTGTCAGATAAAAACTTGATTGTTTTCAATACCTTGATACGCTTTTGTTAGGGATTTTTTTAAATTCCCAAGGCTCACAAGGAGGCATCATGGGCGGGCAGAACGTTAGCTCTTCAACAATGACTAAGGCAGACATCGTTGAGAGAGTGTACCAAAAGTTAGGATTCTCTAAGAAAGAAGCATCTGAACTCGTTGAACTAGTTTTCAATTCTTTAAAAAATACCCTGCAAGAAGGCGAAAAAGTAAAAATCTCCGGATTTGGAAACTTCATCGTGCGCGACAAGAAAGAGCGCGTAGGCAGAAACCCGCAAACAGGCAGTCAAATCAAAATCAGCGCCAGACGTGTACTCACATTTAGACCGAGCCAAGTTCTTAAGGCTATATTAAATGGTGAAGACATTACTAATCTCAAGGATGACGATTAATATATAAAGGGGGTAACCCATGGATACAGAATTAGAAGTGACATTAGGAAATATCAACGAACCCTTAGATCAAGAGCATGCACTGTTCGTTGATGAAACTTTAAAAAAAGATTTAAGCGAAATTCCAGACAAGATGGCTTTCAAGATTGGCGAAGTGGCTGAGCTTCTCGACATCAAAACTTACGTGCTCAGATACTGGGAGACTGAGTTTGATGCTTTGAAACCAAAAAAATCAAATCACAATCAAAGAATGTACACAAGAAAAGACGTAGAAACTGCACTTTTTATCAAGAAACTTTTGTACAGAGACCGCTTTTCTATAGAAGGTGCGAGAAAAGCTTTAAGAAAAGTAAAAACAGAAGTGAAGATCGAAGTGAAAAAAGAAAAAGCAATTATGGATTCCAATGCTGTTTTCACGGAGACATTAACGGATGTGAAGGCTCTTTTAAGACAAATTCAAACGTTGAAAGCTCGCTTCGAATAACTGTTATTAGAAATTCAGAGCAATAAAAAAGGGCTTTTCACAAAGCCCTTTTTCTTTATCTAAATTTTAAAATTATCTTCTGCCGATAACTTCGATAGTTGCTCTGCAACCTTGGTCAACCCAAACACTTCTACGAGTTGTTCCCCAGTTTCTTCCTTGGCGACAAGCTGTCTTTGAATGTTGTTGAACAAGTCTTGCTCTTTCAATTCTTCTTACGTTGGGTGAGTAACATTCGTTGTAATTGAAACCGTTGCTTTCGCAAGTCACATAATCTCTTACAAGTCCGCCATGGTTTCCTGGTGGACGGTGCTGAGCTTCTGCTTGTGAAAGAGCAAATACTCCGAATACGAAAGCCAATGTAATTAATAATTTTTTCATTTTTTCCCCCTTAAGGTAAAATGGTTGCTGTTTGGTTCCGGCACAGATTTGACTAGTAAAAAAAAAGTTTCAACAAAAAAATATTTCAAAAAACTTCACAAAAAATTCTTTGATAGCTTTTAAAATAATTTTTTTAAAGTAGTGGTGACATTTTGAGCCTGATCTTGAGTGGTTTTATTTTTCTCGAAGCTCTCCATTAAGGTCCACGGAGGTTGGGGCCAGTTTGAATCTGATTTTTTACGAGGGAAGATGTGCCAGTGTTGGTGCGGTGTCATGTTGCCATAGTTAGAAATGTTCATTTTATCAGCAGAAAAAGCAGTGTTAATTTTTTGGGTCGCAGCATTAAGTTCTTTGTAAACTTCAATTTGAGTGCTTTCTTTTAAGTCAAAGAACTCTTTTACGTGATCTTTAAGGACTAAAACGCAATATCCAGGAAAAGTCTGATGATCGCCGACAATAAGAACAGAGTTCTTGAACTCATGCACAACAAAAGGGCTTTTGTCTTTTAAAAGATTTGGAATTTTCGAACAGTATACACAATCTTTCATAAGATAAAAGTATACT
Source organism: Bdellovibrionota bacterium (assembly GCA_040386775.1). Lineage (NCBI taxonomy): Bacteria > Pseudomonadati > Bdellovibrionota > Bdellovibrionota bacterium. The sequence goes on from JAZKEU010000017.1 coordinate 320,728, forward strand.
GAGCAGCTGGTAACAAGGCCAACGAAAATATAGAGTTTAAGACAATTAACACTGGCCGCGTTAGCGATAAAATAGTTTTATTTAGATTTTGTCTCTTCCAATTAGTCCAGCTGCTCAGTATACTTTCAAACATAACATGCGAGGTGCGCCATGGGTTTACTGCTGAAGCAGTTATTTCAATTTATTAAACTTTTGAACTCTGATACGGGGACAAATCAAATTGCGGCGGGAATTGCTGCTGGATTTATTCTAGGGATGACCCCGGCATTATCATTACAAACCTTTTTAGTGTTTTTGTGTATTTTCTTTTTTAGAATACAAATTGGTGCAGCATTCTTGGCAGCGTTCTTCTTTAAGTTTATCGCTTTTATACTTGATCCGGTATTTGACTCATTGGGATTCTGGTTGCTGAATCTTCCTGCGCTACAATCTCTTTTTACATCTCTATACAATATGCCGATCATTCCGTTTACAAGATTTAATAATACAATCGTAATGGGATCCGGAGTTCTTTCGATCTTACTCAGTCCCTTTGTGTACTTTGGAGCTTTGGTTTTTGTGAGACAATATAGAGTGCAAATTGTCGCTAAATACAAACAGACAAAATTTTGGAAAGCAATTCAAGCCACGGGATTGTACAAATGGTATTACAAATATGATGAATTTTATGGAGGTTCGTCATGAGCAATCAAGCACCAAAGAAAAAAGGTCCAATTAGAACAGAAGCCATTATTCCTGTTGGGGTTATTCTTTTAATTATTTTTGCTTACTTTAAATTCTTTTTTGATATGCATTTGAAGTCAGGTATTGAGTGGGGTGCAAGCTACGTGCACGGAGCCGAGGTGAACGTTGCAGATGTGGATACAAGTTTTTTAAAACTATTCTTTGAAATGCAAGGCCTTCAGGTAACAGATAAGGAACATCCAGAAAGAAATATTGTGTCCATTGGTAAAATCAGATTTGATTTGCTACCAGATGCAGTTTTGAGAATGAAAGGTGTTGTTGAAGAGGCAAGCATTCTAGATATCCAAGTTTTTTCTCCAAGAAAGAGCAAGGGATATGTTCGACCTCCAACTCCAGCAGGAGCGCCAGGAGCATCGATTGTTGATGATATCGAAGCAAGAGCGGAATCAAGATTAAAGCAGCAATATGAAAATAATGTCGTTATGGACATTGCCAATATTGCGGGTGGAACCGATGCAAAAGAACAGCTTAAAAGTATCCAAGCCCAGTTAAAATCAGAAGAAAAAATCAACGAAGCTAAAAAATTTGTAAAAGAAAAAGAAGAAGAGTGGAAAAAACGTATCGAAGAATTTCCTAAAAAAGACGAAGTTGACGCTTTGGTGAGAAGAGCCAAAAATCTTAAGTTTGATACCAAGAACCCTCTTCAGTTTGCCCAAAGCTTAAAAGATGCAGATGAAATCTATAAGCAGCTCGATGAAAAAGTTAAACTCGTTCAAAAGACGTCTGGAGATTTAAAGTCAGATATTTCTACGACCGAACAATCCATTAACGACATTGAAAAGTTTGTTCAAGAAGATGTGGAAGACTTAAAGAAAAGGTTTAAAGTCCCATCTTTTGATCCAAAAAGTTTTACTCAAGGATTATTTACTTCGATGTTGAACGAGAAAATCGCTTCTGCAGAAAAGTACGTTGCAGTTGCTCGTGAATATATGCCGAACAAAAAGAAAGAGTCTTCTCAGGACCTAGTTCCTCCGAAGAGAGGCAGTGGTCAGAATGTTCTATTCCCAATCACAAAAGGTTATCCATCATTCTGGCTTAAGAAAGCAGCGATCAGTTCTCAAGCGAATACGAGTGAATTTAGCGGAAATATCAAAGGTGAATTGACCAATGTGACAACGAGCCCGAGAGTTATTGGAAAGCCAGCAGTTCTTAAGTTTGATGGGGATTTTCCGAAGCAACAGATTTATGGATTGAATGGAAATATCACCGTGGACCATACCAGAGATATTCCTAAAGAATCATTCAACTTTAAGGTGGGCGCGTATCCATTAAAAGGTATGAAGATGATTGATAGTTCAGATCTTAAATTCAATCTCTTACGATCTACCCCGGCGGCAAGTTTTGGTGGTGTGATTGAAAATGAAAATATCAGTTTAGCTCTTCAGAACGTTTTCAAGAGAAACCAATTTGAAGTGGATGCTAAAAAGGAATTTGTAAAAAATATTTTCAATAGAGTGGTTGCAGGACTTCCTGAAATTGTACTCAACGCTTCGTTTGAAGGGTCATTTGCAAATTTTGATACGAGTCTTAATTCGAATCTAGGTTCTGAGCTTGCAGATGGGTTTAAGAAAGAAATCCAAGCTGAGATCGACAAGAAGAGAAAAGAAATTGAAAATTTTGTTCAAGACCGCATTAAGGGCGAGAGAGCTAAACTCACTCAGGAATTTGATAAAGTAAAAAACAAATTCAATGCCGAAATCGGTGGAAAAACAAAAGATCTTCAAGGTGAAATCGACAAAGCCAAAGGTGAAATCACTAAGCAAAAAAGTGCTGGTGGTGGAGAAGGTAGCGGCAATCCTTTAAAAGACGCACTAAAGAAGAAATTTAAATTCTAAGGAGTAAGTATGTCTTACGGTTCAGAAAAATCTTTCACTGGTAAAAATCAAAATAAGACTAACCCGAAGACACATAAAAAAGTTCTAACAATAGCCGCACTAATTTTAATCGTATCAGCTATTGCCTGGACTGTGCTTTATTCTAAAGCCAAGATGACAACGGATAAAGTTAACCCCGTAGATCTTCCTCCAATAGAAAATTCCGCTCCGTAGTTAGCATTTGTCTAATTCCGAATAGCTTATTAGTCTTGATGAGTTTGGTTGATCTTTTTGAGATTAGCTAGCATACCCTTCATGTTTTTTAGAGCGATCGAAGTGGGGCCGTCACAGAGGGCTTCGTCTGGGTTTGGATGGGTTTCGAAGAATAGCCCATCAATTCCCACGGCAACTGCGGCTCTGGCCAGTGCCCATGACATCTCTCTTCTGCCACCACTCGAGTCGCCTTGGGCGCCGGGGAGTTGGGTGGAGTGAGTGCAATCCATAATCACTGGAAAGCCTAGGTTTCTCATTTCTACTAAGCCTGTCATATCGTTGATGAGTCTATTGTAACCGAAGGTTGTGCCTCTTTCGCACAAGAGAACTTTGCTGTTACCAGCGTCGACCGCTTTTTTAGCTACACTCTTCATATCCCATGGAGCCAAGAACTGACCTTTCTTCATATGAAGAACTTTTCCAGTTTTAGCGGCAGCTATGATCAAATCGGTTTGTCGTGACAAGAATGCAGGGATTTGAATCACATCTGCAACTTCTGCGACGGCTTCCATTTGAATTGTTTCGTGAACATCCGTTAAGAATGGAACGTCTACTTTCTTTTTGATATCGTTTAAAATCTTTAAGCCTTCTTTCATGCCATGACCGCGAAACTTATCTCCACTTTGTCTGTTGGCCTTATCGAAAGAACATTTTAAGATCCATGGAATTTGAAGTTCTGTCGTGATTTTCTTTAATTCTTGCGCAACCTCTAGAACCATACCTTGATCTTCAACAATATCCGGTCCTGCAAAGAGAACAAAATTTTTGCCATCTCCCCAAGTGAATTTTTGGGAGCCAAACTTCATTTCGACTAAATTTTTAAGTGGTTTAAAATCGCTCATTATTTTTTCCTTTTTCGTGCAGTTTTCCGTATAGTTTTCTGTGGAGATGAGTTTTTTGCAGCTATTAATATATCACAAAGTTCTCTAACGGCACCTTTGCCGCCATCCTTTTTAGTGATGTACATGGCAACTTTCTTGGCTTCGGCCATTGCTGTCGGAACTGATGCCGCGAACCCCGCTCTTTTTAAAACAGGAACATCTGGCAAATCATCACCGATATAAGCGACTTCATTTGCTTTTAAGTTGGTTTTCTTTAAAAAATCTTCGAAAGAAGGGATCTTGTCTTCCATTCCTTCGTAGAGATAATGGATGTTCAGCTTTTCTTTACGTTCTCTAATATCTTGCGCGTTTGAGCCTGTAATCATGGCGACAATAAAGCCTTCTTTTACAAGTTCTCTGATCCCAAAACCATCATATATATTAAAATTTCGACGCCATTCGCCAGGAGAATGCCACCAAATAGTGCCATCGGTTAAAATGCCATCCACATCTACAATTAAGGCTTTGATAGACTTAAGATTTTTTAGGTTAAGGTTTGGTTTTTTCAATCTCTAAAACACTATCGTTTTAAAGCTTTAAAATCAAAAGGTTTGATAACAAATCTCTTTCAGAAATCCTAGAGATTCTTTAAATGGGCTGAAACCTTGGATCGTGTGTCTTTTAAAGAAAATCTGATGAAGTTAAAAATCCTTTTATTTTGAGACAGAATCTGTCTCGTCTCCAATCGATATTATTTAGATTTCGTCACAATTAAAATTATCTATATAAGAAAACCTCAATATTACTTAGTATTTTTGAATGTTTAGAAAACTTTAAAAACTTTGACGAAAATATTCACATCTATTTTTTGGTGTGGGATTTTCCTAAACTATAAGTTAGACCAATCCAAAAAAAATATGCCAAAACGCATGGGAGCGATTGAATGAGCAAACTGTCGAATGAATCACGCAAGACGAATTCGTTTAAGAAAAATCAACTTTCTCAAAAAGCCATACCAAAATATCCAGATCAAAAAAATAAAACTAACGGTACCAATGGAAATACAAAAATCCTTGGTAAAAAGAACGGTGGCGTTTCTGTAGAAATATCAGATTTTGACTTAGCAGATTCTAAAGAGCAACTCAGACAACTTCTCGCCGTTACCAAAGCTGTTCGAAAAGGTGATTTCAGCGTGCGTATGCCACAATTGAGAGAGGGCTTAATCTCTGAGATCGGCGAAGTTCTAAATGACATTATCGAAATGAACGAAAATATGGCCGATGAATTTGCGCGTGTAAGAAATACGGTGGGCCAAGAAGGTAAAATGACTGAGAGGGTTTCTATGGGCTCAGTCAAAGGTGCTTGGTCGACCAGCGTTGATTCTATTAACTTACTGATTGGTGACCTTGTGCAACCGACCACTGAAGTCGCAAGGGTTATTACCTCGGTGGCAAAAGGCGATTTGTCACAAAAGATGTCACTTGAAATTGATGGAAGAGCCGTAAAAGGGGAATTCCTAAGAATCGGTACCACGGTGAACGCCATGGTGGATCAGCTGAACTCATTTGCGTCCGAGGTAACAAGGGTTGCGAAGGAAGTGGGTACCGAAGGTAAGCTCGGCGGTCAGGCCGAAGTGAAAGGTGTATCTGGTACATGGAAAGATCTAACAGACAACGTGAACGGTCTTGCGAACAACTTAACAGCTCAAGTGAGAAACATCGCAAAAGTTACGACAGCGGTCGCGAAAGGTGACTTATCACAAAAAATTACAGTGGACGCGAAGGGCGAGATCTTCGAACTAAAAAATACAATCAACGTCATGGTGGATCAGCTTTCATCATTTGCGGCCGAGGTAACTCGTGTGGCGAAAGACGTGGGTACAGAAGGTAGACTGGGTGGTCAGGCCGATGTGCGCGGAGTATCGGGTACATGGAAAGATTTAACGGACAACGTGAACGGTCTTGCGAACAACTTAACAGCCCAAGTGAGAAACATCGCAAAAGTTACGACTGCGGTTGCCAATGGTGACTTATCACAAAAGATTACGGTGGATGCTCGCGGTGAGATCTTGGAATTAAAAAATACAATTAACGTGATGGTGGATCAGCTGAGATCATTCGCTGCCGAAGTAACGAGAGTTGCGAAGGAAGTGGGAACGGAAGGTCGTCTGGGCGGTCAGGCCGATGTAAAAGGTGTGTCTGGTACCTGGAAAGATTTAACGGACAACGTGAATGGTCTTGCGAACAACTTAACAGCTCAGGTGAGAAACATCGCAAAAGTTACGACTGCGGTTGCCAATGGTGACTTATCACAAAAAATTACTGTGGATGTAAAAGGTGAAATCTTAGAATTAAAAAATACGATCAACACGATGGTGGATACACTAAGATCATTCGCTTCTGAAGTAACGAGAGTTGCGAAGGAAGTGGGTACGGAAGGTAAGCTCGGCGGTCAAGCTGAGGTGAAAGGGGTTTCTGGAACATGGAAAAACCTAACGGACAATGTGAACGGTCTTGCGAACAACTTAACAGCCCAAGTGAGAAACATTGCAAAAGTAACGACTGCGGTTGCTAAAGGTGACTTATCACAAAAGATTACAGTGGATGCGAAGGGCGAGATCTTCGAATTAAAAAATACAATCAACGTCATGGTGGATCAGCTGAACTCATTCGCTGCAGAGGTAACGAGAGTTGCGAAGGAAGTGGGAACAGAAGGTCGTCTGGGCGGTCAGGCCGATGTAAAAGGTGTGTCTGGAACTTGGAAAGATTTAACGGACAACGTGAACGGTCTTGCGAACAACTTAACAGCTCAAGTGAGAAACATCGCAAAGGTAACGACTGCGGTTGCTAAAGGTGACTTATCACAAAAGATTACAGTTGATGCCAAAGGCGAGATCTTCGAACTAAAAAATACAATCAATACGATGGTGGATACACTCAGAAGTTTCGCTGCCGAGGTAACTCGTGTGGCGAAAGAAGTGGGTACAGAAGGAAAACTTGGCGGTCAGGCCGAAGTGAAGGGGGTTTCTGGGACGTGGAAAGATTTAACGGACAACGTGAATGCCATGGCCTCAAACTTAACGGTTCAGCTGCGGGACGTGTCGAAGGTTGCTACCGCGATTGCCAATGGAGACTTAGGACAAAAAATTACAGTGGAAGTGAAGGGGGAGATCCTTCAAATTAAAGACGTGATCAATAAGATGGTGGATCAGCTGAACTCATTTGCTGCCGAGGTAACGAGAGTTGCGAAGGAAGTGGGTACGGAAGGTCGTCTGGGTGGTCAGGCCGATGTGAAGGGAGTTTCCGGAACATGGAAAGACTTAACTGATAATGTGAACTTCATGGCCTCGAACTTAACAACACAAGTGAGAGGGATCATCAAGGTCGTAACTGCGGTGGCGAATGGTGACCTTAATCAAAAATTCGTACTCGAAGCAAAAGGGGAGGTTGCAGCGCTTGCTGAAACGATCAACTCAATGACAGATACACTTAGAACATTTGCCGATCAGGTGACTACAGTTGCGAGAGAAGTGGGTATCGAAGGTAAACTCGGAGCTCAAGCTAGAGTGCCTGGCGTGTCTGGAACGTGGAAAGATTTAACGGACAACGTGAACTTCATGGCCTCTAACTTAACAACACAAGTGAGAGGTATCGTAAAAGTTGTAACTGCGGTTGCGAATGGTGACCTTGGGCAAAAATTCGTACTCGAAGCGAAAGGGGAGGTTGCGGCGCTTGCTGAAACAATCAACTCAATGACAGATACACTAAGAACATTTGCCGATCAGGTGACTACAGTTGCAAGAGAGGTGGGTATCGAAGGTAAACTTGGAGCTCAAGCGAGAGTACCGGGCGTGTCTGGTACATGGAAAGACTTAACGGAAAACGTGAACCAGCTTGCGGGGAACTTAACTTCTCAAGTGAGAGCGATCGCGGAAGTTTCTACTGCGGTAACAAAGGGAGACTTAACTCGCTCTATCACGGTGGAAGCACAAGGAGAGGTGGCTGCCTTAAAAGATAATATCAACCAAATGATCGGTAACTTAAAAGATACAACGCAAAAAAACAACGAGCAGGACTGGTTGAAAACCAACCTCGCGAAATTCTCGGGCATGATGCAAGGTCAAAGAAGTATTACTTCAGTGGCTCAATTGATCATGTCGGAATTAACGCCGCTCATTGATGCGAGCCATGGAACGTTCTTTATGTATGAAACAGAAGATAAAGAACAAAGCTTAAATTTGATTGCAAGTTACGCTTTCATGGAAAGAAAAAATGTATCTAATAGATATAAATTAAAAGAAGGTCTTGTTGGTCAATGTGCATTTGAGAAGAAGAGAATTCTTCTTACACATCACCAAGAAGATTATATCAAAATCAGTTCAAGCCTTGGCGAATCGAGCCCGAAGAATATTGTCGTATTGCCTGTACTTTTCGAGGGAGAATTGAAAGCGGTGATTGAGTTAGCGTCACTCAAACCATTCTCTCAGAACTATATCTACTTCCTGGATCAGCTCATGGACTCTATCGGGGTTATCTTGAACATGATCTCATCAAGTATGAGAACAGAAGAACTTCTACAAGAATTACAACGTTCTAACGTGGAACTAGAAGCTCAAGCAAAAGAACTTGAAGATAAAGCGAAACTTCTTGAAGTTAAAAACAACGAGGTTGAGCTTGCATCAAGATCACTCGAAGAAAAAGCAGAACAATTGTCTCTTATTTCGAAATACAAATCGGAATTCTTGGCAAACATGTCGCATGAATTGCGTACCCCACTCAATAGCTTGTTGATCTTATCGAAAACTCTTGCAGAGAACAAAGATAAGAATTTGAGTAATGAACAAGTGAAGTTCGCAAGCACTGTGCATTCAGCAGGACAAGACTTACTTGCCCTCATTAACGAGATCTTAGATCTTTCTAAAGTTGAAGCCGGCAAAATGCCAATCAATCCAAAAGCCGTACCGCTCGCAGAAATTCAAGATTACTTGGAACAAACATTCCGGCCAGTAGCAGAACACAAAGGTTTGGAGTTCATGGTCGATGTGGACAAATCGTTACCTAAGAATATGTTCACTGATGAAAATCGCTTACAACAGATTCTTAAAAATCTTCTTTCAAATGCATTTAAATTTACTGAAAAAGGAAGTGTCCGTCTGGAGATCGGAGTAGGACATAAACGCGAGGGTGATAAATCCACTAAAAACAAAAACAACATTATGTTTAAAGTCACCGATACCGGCATCGGAATTCCTTCGGATAAGCAAAAACTTATTTTTGAAGCTTTCCAGCAAGCAGATGGTACTACGAGCAGAAAATATGGTGGAACTGGCCTTGGTTTAACAATCAGTAGAGAGATCGCAAGACTTTTAGGTGGATTTATTGAAGTTGAAAGTGAACCTGGACAAGGAAGTAGCTTTATACTGACTCTTCCTCTTAAATTCACAGGCATTGATAGCTCTCCAACGAATTATGTAGAAGAGCCAATGACAATAGTTGAGGATGTTCCTCTCGACGCAGACTTTACAGGATATAATATTTTAATTATCGATGATGATCTAAGAAATATCTTTGCGCTGACTACAATTCTTAAAAGCCGTGGTATGAATGTTGTGTTTGCGGAAAATGGCAAAGAGGGAATTAAAACTCTAAAGCAAAATGCAAATACCAATCTGATATTGATGGATATGATGATGCCAGAAATGGATGGACTAGAGGCAACAAGAGAAATTCGAAAATTAAAAGAATTCGAACAACTTCCCATCATTTCTCTTACGGCAAAGGCAATGAAAGGGGATAGGGAAAAATGTTTACAAGCAGGAGCGTCGGACTACATTACGAAGCCTGTAGATGAACAGCATTTACTCTCTATTATGTATAACTGGCTAAAGGTAAGAGAAACGGGTCTGTATGTTAACTAAAGACAATCAAAAAGTAGATGTTCTCATAGTTGATGATAGAGAAGATGGACTTATGGCTCTCGAGGCAGCGCTATGCATTCCACATATCAATCTTGTGAAAGCTCAATCTGGAGAAGAGGCTCTAAGTTATTTGGATAAGTATAACTTTGGAGTTCTGCTCTTGGATGTTCAGATGCCAGAGATGGATGGTTTTGAGTTAGCCGAAAAAATTCGTAAAAAAGAAAAATACAAATTTACGCCGATTATTTTTGTCACAGCAATCAATAAAGACGATCGTTATGTTTATAAGGGTTATGAACTGGGAGCTGTAGATTACATTTTTAAGCCTTTTGATGCTCAAGTTTTGAATTCTAAGGTGAGTATATTTGTTGAGCTTTATCTCAAATCCTCACAATTAGAAAAACAAGCGGAAAAAATTCGGGAAAGTGAAAGAAAAGAAAGATATCAAAAGCTAGCGGAGTTGGAGATTGAAAGTCTAAAGCGCTACAGAAATTTGGCTAACTCAATCCCTCATATTATTTGGAAAGCGCGTGATGATGGTATTTTCAATTATTTCAATCAAGTTTGGATTGATTACACCGGTCTTTCTCAGGATCAGAGTGTAGGGCTAGGTTGGCAATCTGCCATGTATCCGGATGACCTCAATCAATTTTTAAAAAATTTAATTTTATCCATGAACTCAGGCGAAGGCTTTGAAATCGAATGCAGATTGCGTCGACATGACGGGCAGTACCGATGGCATTGGTTAAAGGCATCGCCAGAACTTCAAGGAAACTTTGTGACGGCGTGGATTGGTACATGCACGGACATTCATGATAGAAAGTTGGCAGAAACGAAATTAATTGAAGCTGAACAGTTGGCAGTATCAGCAAGTGTTGCAAAAACCAGTTTTTTAGCGAATATGAGTCACGAAATAAGAACACCCATGAATGCTATTCTTGGGTTTTCGGAACTTATGCTCAATCCCGATCAAGATGAAGAAGAGAGGCGTCACTGCATTAACACAGTTCATAAGTGTGGAAGACAGCTTTTGGGATTGATTGACGAAATCTTAGATATTTCAAAAATTGAAGCTGGTCGTATGGAAGTCGAAAAAATAGATTTTAATTTAGGAACTCTCCTAAAAGATTTATCTGCACTTATGAAGGTTCAAGCAGAAAGTAAAAATTTGAAATTGGAATTTGAATTCTTATCTAAAATTCCTGAATTTATAAATACAGATCCTACGCGTTTAAGACAAATTCTTGTGAATGTGATCGGAAATGCTATCAAATTTACTCAAGTCGGTGAGGTCCGTATAAAAATGGCTTGGAAAAATGAAAAAAATAATCTAGGTTCTCTAGAAATATTTGTTTCGGATACTGGTGTTGGAATTGATAGTGAACATAAAAATAAATTATTTAAACCATTTGTTCAGGCAGATAATTCAACTACGAGAGTTTTCGGTGGTACTGGTTTAGGTCTTTTTTTATCTAGAAAGTTAGCTAGAGCTTTGAATGGTGATTTAACTTTCGAAGAAAAAGGTGGTAACCGTAAATCTCTAGGGTCCACATTTTTGCTTAAGGTAAACACTGAAAATATAAAAGATGTGAAATTTATCCAAAGTCTCCCAAAGGATCAGATGGAAACTAAAAAATCTACTTTTCAAAGTACAGAAAGCCAGCTGGAAGGACTTAAAATTCTTTTAGTTGAAGATTCAGAAGACAACCAAGATATAATTACATATTTCTTAACCCATGCAGGTGCTCATGTTGATATTGCCGAAAATGGAGTTGAGGGTGTTCAAAAAACCCTAGAGGGTGATTACAATATTGTTCTTATGGATATCCAAATGCCTAAAATGGATGGCTATCAAGCAACTAGCGAGCTTAGAAACAAAGGATATATGGGGCCCATCATTGCTTTGACGGCCCATGCTCTAAAAGAAGAAAGAGATCGTTGTCTAAAAGCAGGTTATACCGAGCATATGACAAAGCCTGTGAATAGAGTGACGTTGATTTCAGAAATTGCACGATTCGCATCAAAAAGTAGACATCTAGTCTCTTAATTCCACAAACAAAATCCCAATTTGCCTCAAAGAGTAAAAAGCATTGAAGGTTATCGGTTCTTGGCCCGGCATGCCTATTGCTCTGGTACATCTTACTCTATGAAGAGTAAATCATTATACGCCTAGGAGGTTTTTCATGAAGCATGAACTTATATCTGAGATGAAAGTGGACCATAAAAAATTAAAAGAACTTTACAAAAAAGGCCTTAAAAAAACTACAAGCTTGGAAGATAAATTAGAAATTTTTGAATCCTTAGCGCCGCTGGTAAAAGCTCATGCAAAAAGCGAGGAGGCTGTTCTATATGCACCAACTTGTGGTATGGATGAGACTAAGCACGAAGCTTTGGAAGGTTTTGAAGAGCACGGGCTGGTTGAGCTCTTGCTTGAGGAGATGAAGTCCGAAGGAAATAATGACAGATGGGAAGCGAAATTCACAGTGGTTTGTGAGCTTCTGGATCATCATATTGAAGAGGAAGAGCAAGAGTATTTTTCAAAAATTAAAAATATTTTTTCTCACGAAGAAAGAATTGAAATGGGAAAAGAATATAGAGAAATGTTCAGTCGCCTCATAGATGCCCAAAAAAATATTCTAGAACCAGAAGAATTTGAGCATTTGAGAAATCATTAATACGAAATCATTAATTTTGAAGCTTACGCCAGAATTTTTCGACCAAACTATTTTGTGGAACATAAGTTTTGAATATCTCTTGAGCCTCAGAGAGAGACTTTTCTTTTGCTTCGAGAACTAGATCTTCGAAAAAAGACTCTGTCGACGCAATTGCTAATGATGGAAAGCTAGAGTCTTGGATTTCACCCACGGCAACGATATCAAAGTGTTGCCATAGGGGTTTCATTGCCTTTTCATAAGTTCTCTCAAAGTATTTTCCTTGAAGATGGGTAGCCTCTTTCAATTGCTTAGTAGAGAGGGGAGAGTCCATTTTCAAGCAATCTAGGATTTGCATAGATTCTCTGGTTTTTTGATTGGAATTCCACTCCCGAGATAAACGATAGAGAGATTTGAATAAAGGTTTAGAAAAAAATGTTGCTCGCCCAGAGAGCCATTTGCTGTAGATGACTTCTCTTGAGCTAGAAAGCTCTTCTCTTAAGTGCCAAAGTTTAGCCACTCTATTGTCACCATTTTCGTCCCATTCCCACTTCATTTTGCTTCTTGGGTAAAGCTCTTTCCAGATAGAGTTGTACTCATTTTTATTTTTGATTGGGAATACAAGTAAAATGCCATTTTTATTTATGGCATTTAGAGCTTGGATTTTATCGGAAGTTTTTTTAGACATTCCTTATTCTTATAATAAGAATCATCCAGTTGGAAGGCTAAAGTAGAATGTTGAACCTTCTTTAACTTTTCCATCGGCTTTGACTTTACCGCCATGAAGTTCAATGATCTTACTCACAGAATAAAGTCCTAATCCTAATCCTGGATAAGCTTTTTCGTCGTGGAGGCGGCTTAAAGGTTTGAATAGTTTTCCTGCGTCTGCTGCATCTAATCCCACGCCGTTGTCTTTGACATAGAATGTAGAGAAATTTCCTTCACTCTCAGATTTTCCCATTTTTATTTTTAAAGTATTTCCATGCTGTGAAAATTTAAAAGAATTATTAATTAAATTCTCCATAACTATTCTAAGGAGGATTGGGTCGGCCAAGGCTTGAAGGTCTTTTTCGATTTCTAAAGAAACTTCCTTAGAAGGATACTGAATCATTAAAGAATCTATAATGTCCTGGACCATGCCTCTAAAATCGATAGTTTTGGGCTGAATATTTTCACGAGATGCACGATAAAGACCTAGGATCTTTTCCACTTGAAGCCCTAAATTTCTTGTACAATCCTTTAGTGATTCTGCGTAGCATTTTGTTTTGTCATAATTTTTTTCACCTAAGCTCACCAACATAAGATCTGAAAGTCCTGTCAATGAAGTTAAGGGGCTTTTAAGATCATGGGCAAGAGAGTGAATATAAGCTTCGAGATCCTGATATTTGCTTTTGAGATTTTCATTCTGCATCACCTTGTCTTTAACTGAATTTCTTAATTCTAAATTCTCAATAGAATTCGATACGAGATCTGCTAAGATTTGAAGAAGCTCAACTTCCTCAAATGAAGGATGAGTTATTTTTTTCCAATAATTCCCAATGGCTCCAATAGGAGAATCTTTTCTAATTAGAACCATGCAAAGACTTTTTACAAATGTTGGCTTATAAGCATCATGAGGAATGCGGTCATCTTTATAAATATCGGTGATGATCACAGATTTCTTATTGATCATTGACCATCCACTGATACAAGAACTCATGGGAAATTTTTTGCCTTTCCAGAGAGTAGAGATCGCGTCTTCGTCAACGTAATAGCAGAGATCATTTTCTTTTAAAACAAAGGTTGCACCGTCAGAGCCGACAAGCTTTCTCGCTGTCTCGGTCACAATCTGCGTGATCGCTTCAATGGTCGAAGCACTCGTGAGACGAGTCGCTGTATCTACAAGAATTTTGGAAGAAGATTCGCTAACCATGATGTTCCTTAAAAAATATTTTATTAACTAATAATATTTAATATAATAATATTAGAATGAAATTATTTTATTTGAAACAAAAAATATTTATATGTTATTAGTTTATTTTAAAAGTTTATTTTATAGATCGGACCGCACCTAGGTCTAGAGATGTTAGATGAGGAGTACTTATTTTTTGGTGGCGTAAGGTTTATATACTTGGAAATAAAGCATCAGCCAGAATAATAGTCCGGAAGTAATAACAGGAATCAAAAATCCCCAGTACTGAAAATGAGTGAAGACAAATCCTGCGACAACGGAGCCTAATAAGAAAAAGCAAATGATCCCAACTCTCATGAGGTTTGCCTTGCTGTCATCAATGTTATAATCATATTTATCACGATTGAAGTAACGAATGATTCCGATTCCCAGATCTGTTGTGATGCCTGTGAGATGCGTTGTTCTCACTACAGATTTTGATACTGTTGTGATGGTTCCGTTTTGAATTCCACAAATTAAACATAAAAGGGCAAGAAGTGTATAATCTCTTGAGTAAATTAAAGGTTCTCCGAAGGCTCCAAAATAACTTAGAATTCCGCCTAAAAAAACAATGATGGTGAGTAAAAAAATCAGTCCAAATGTAATGTAGTATTTCGGTTTTTTATGGAGCTTTAGTCTTAGGTCTACGAGGAGTCCGCTGAGCATGGCGCCGAACAGAAAAAAGAGTGGAACGGCTAACATTCCAATGGCGTGATCGCTTTCAATTTGATTGGCCTCATAGCCAAAAAAAGTAGCAAATCCTGTAACGTGAGAAACGAATCTATGGCAAGCCATAAATCCACCCATATTTAAAATACCAGCTTGAAAAGCCATAGACATCCAGATGCCAATGTTGCTGCGATTGTAATGGGAGATGGATTCATTTCCAAAAAGCACGATTACCTCAAATCTTAGTCGATATGTAAATGGTAAGCAGTGGAAGAGCATTTGTAAACAGAGAGTTTAAAAAAGGCAAGGTTTTGCGAGAGACATGTAGAACTCGTTACGATAAGTGAATATTCCTTGATCCCAACACTCATGAATGTAGAATTGATAGATGGGAATCATCGCGAGAACGCTCATCGGCATCAGCTATCTTACCGGCTTTTTAGTGAGCCTTCAATTTATCAAATCTCAAGCTGTATTTTTAGCTCATTATAGTGCCAAGGAATTAGTGTTTGCTGTTATCTACCCAGTAGCACTTTGGTTCTTTATTTCTTTTGCGATTCGTAAAAATGAATTTAGAAATCAATTTGTCAAAACATTTATACCGGTCTTCATCTGTGCTGCCATAATTCTTTGTTCTGTGATTACCCAAGTTGAAAAGAATATCAATTATGTTTTTGTTTGGATTTTTATGGCAGGCCTATTCTCAGAACTGATGAGATGGGGATTGAATGAGATGCTAGAGCGGTACGTCAGCCCTTCAAAGCTTGGTGTGGTATTTTCTTATCAAGCCATGGCTCAAGAGGTGGGTATCGTAAGTGCTGTAGCATTTTATGCCTTTGCTCCTCATGTCAGCTTGCTGCAGGTGAGCCTAACGACAGCAGTTGCTGCAATATGTATTTTAGGAATTTTAATAACATTTTTAAATCCTAGACGTTTGGAGTTTCATTTTATTGCTAGAAAATCAAAAGACTTTAAATTTTTTGATAAAGCTTATCAGCCAATCTTCTTAAGTTTTTTATTGATGGGACTTTTTGCTGGCGTATTTAGAATGTCGCAAGACAATTTGGTAAATGATTTTTTTAAAAGTCATACTTTGAACCAAGTAGAGTTGCAGAAAATCATTTCCAGTGCCATGCTTATTGGGAGTTTTTTGCAAATGATCGCAGCTTTTATTAATGGGAGAATCATTGAGAGAAATCGAGTTTCACCGATTCGAGTGATAGCGTCGACTTGGGCTGTGCATTTTGCGGTGGGTGTGTTTGCAATCGTTACGCAAACATTGTGGGGCCATATTTTATTTATGAGTATGTCAAAAGGACTTGCGGGATTTTATTATCCAGCGCTCAATAGACTTTCAGGGTCTTTTAAGTATCTGACGGGCTTAACTTTTAAATCCAATCATATTTTTGGGACAATCATATTTGCGGGTATTGTCTTTGCATTTATTCCGCACGGACCGATGGTTTTACCAGTTGTTCTGGTCGCAACATTTTTATTGGTGTTGGGACAATTATTGATTTTGAGAAAGAAAATGATCCCTACATTAGAAGAAAATATAAAGTCTGAGCATGTGGATGAGTCGGTAAGGGCGGCAATTGGTTTGTCTTATCTTCAGCCAGACGATTATGTAGAAAAGATGTCGGAGATTTTAGATGAAAAGCCTCCTCAGCTTTTGAAAAAGCAGATCATCTTGGGATTAGGATATTCTCATGATCCAAAATCTTATGATGTTTTATTGCAAGAATTTAGATCAGATAAAGAAGAAATTCAAATCACAGTTCTTGAGGCGCTTAAAGTTGCAAAATCATACAAGGCAACAAGATTTGCGTTGGACTTAGTCTTATCGAATAGAAAATCTTTAACTCCCAGAGTTCGCTTGAATGCTGCACAAATGGTGGTGGCACTTTATGGTGAAAAAAGTATTCCGATTCTTATGTTGGGCCTACAGCTTGAAGATCCAAGACAGCTAGCAAACGTTCTCGAAGCCTTGTCACAGTTTAAACATCTTGAACTTGTGGATATTTTTAAAGGCTTCGTAAATTCGGCGACTCCGAGGGTGAGAGCAAATGCACTGATGGGACTTTCGCAATTTCCGGATCAAAAAGAATTTTATAAAGAGGAAATACTAAAAACTCTGGGTGCGCCAGGTATGGAAGAGCTAGGGCATAAAATTTCTATTTTCTATTTGATTGGTAAGAATAAAAATCAAGAATTCAAGGATACTTTAATTAGATTGTTAATCGCACAGATTAAACAACCTGAAGAATATAAAAATTTAGATGCTCAAAGCCTCTCTTACATCCAGACGCTCTCATGGTCACTTTTGAGGTTAGGAGTAAAAGAAGGAAGAGATGTTTTCTTTGATCTGCTCCAGGTCACTTATAGGCAACCTAAAGCTATGTCTTTACTTCACTTCATATTGCAGCTCGATCAAAATGAAAGATACGATACTCTCGATCAGTGGATCAATGAGTCTGAAACGCCTCCCGCAACTCGGGATATGCTCCTGGATTATTTCGAAAAATCAGGTTTCAATCTCGAAGAAGAAATCGAATATCTAAAATCCATGAACCTTGTAAAATTTTAAGACATCATTAAAAATTTAATCTACAAAAGCTGCCATAAAAATTTCGACCATAAGAGTAATAAGATAAATGATCCGATGGTGAAGAGTCTCATTCTTAGCATGAGTTTATTTGTTGTTACGTGAATGATGGCGTGACCGTATCTTGCGGCAACGTAGCCCCAAGAGAAATAGAGTGTCACATTGTCGGCTTCGTTTGTGAGAAGTAAGAGAGGAATCAGAGCATAAAATAAAACTGGTTGTTCAAAGAGGTTGTTATAATGTCTTGTTGCCACTTGAACATCTGTTGGAATGAGAAAAGGTTCTTTTTGTTGATAATCTTTGAAATAACCAGGAGGGATTGAGCCATTGCGAATGGCTGCAAATCTCCTTTTTCCCATCAGTACCATAATACCAAAAGTTAAAAACACGAGAGCAATAACTGGATAAATATGATGAAGTTGGAGTGTGCTCATTATCTACAGAAACCTTGATGAGTAATCACTCTGTTTGAATATTGTTCGACGCCTTCAAAGCCACCCGCATTTTTTACTTTGTTTCCTGGGCTCATGAGGTTGAAGTGAACCACTTGAGTTGTGTGTCTATCAAAATAACGCACGTCCTGACGGCCATGAACTGTGTAGTAAACCAAACGGCAAACATGTTGATTACCACTGATGTAACATTCTTCTCTTTGAGCTTGATAAGTACAGTTTTCCCATCCCCATTTTTCTTCAGAGTCGACATGAGTGGTATTTACGGAACCTGCAGCATCATAAGGTTGGCCACTCAATTGAGATGAAAGTTCAAAAGAACCATTTTCTTGTGGTAGTGGACTACCTTTTGGAACTTTAAAGGAAACTTCTAAAGCTTTCTTTTGATTTGGAATAGTAACTTCAAGCTTCACTTCTTTTTTATTTGGAAACTTCAGAGCAGCTTCCCATTGTCCAACAGGTAATGTCGTCGTCCCTTTTTTAAGGTTGAAAGTTAAAGCTTCCGTGTTTTTCAAAACACCATCAATTGTTTTACTACATGCAACTACAGCTAAAATACATAAAGCACCAACTAAAAATTTGCGTAACATAATACCTCCCCGATATTTCCCAATATCAAATTACACATAACCAACCCTGTCAACTTACCAAAAGGCGCTAAGT
>JAZKEU010000018.1 GCA_040386775.1 Bdellovibrionota bacterium
TTTTCCAAAGATTTGCGTCATACCGACGCAAATCTTTGGAAAAGGTGCGGCTCACGTTTTGGCCTTTTTTTGTCACTTACCATGTAGTATTAATCACTTAGAAGCCTTCAAACCCCTCTAAAATCGATCTCAAAAGGGCACCTTACTTGCTATAAAAACCATAGGTAGTTTTCCCTGAAATGACGGGGTTTAGAGGTTAGCATGGTACGCTTAGCACTTTTGATAGTTGGTTTACTAGGGATGTTCCTGCTCAATGCATGCAGCGGGAGCGCTCGCGATACAACTAATTTGGATACAAAAGACGCAGTTTACCTGCAGACAGGTAAGTTCACGGGGACACTTGAGCGTGTTTCAGTTGCTGAATACGATGAGAGTAAACAAGCAGTAGTTAAAAAAGAACAAACTCCAATCTTCAATGTCGAAGATTCTATAATCGAAGTTGATTGGGATAGCAAAAAAGTAAAAATAGAAACCAAACTTGTTGGCGAAGTTAATGATCTAGATCAAGACAAAAAATCAGAATCCATCCTTCTTGAAGGTCAATTCAACGACGAAGGTATCGCTTATTTATTCCCAACAAATGCTAAGGGTAAAGAAGTCAGAGCTCTCGGTGGTCTTCGTTGCAAAGATAATATGTGCGAAAAATTAACGATTGATTTAGGCGCTGATATAAAAAGAGATGGAAAAGTTGCTTTCGAACAAGAGCAAATGGACATTAAAAACCCATCACCTCTCAAAATAGAAATTCCAGAGGCTACTGGTGGTAGTGGAACAGAAGAAATTTATGAGCCAGAAAGTTCAGGGGCTAGAAACACAGGAGCACCTACAAAAGGAAAAGACGCTAAGGCCGAACTTGAAGCAAAGAAAAAAGAAGAGGCAAAAAGATTAGAAGCCGAGAAAAAAGCAGCTGAGCTAGAAGCTGCAGCAGACAGTGATGAAACCGAAGAAATTTATGAACCAGGTGTTCCTTCAAATCTTCCTTCGATATTAAGACCAGAAATTAGGGACAGACCAGATCAAGCAGAAGTTAGGCTAAACGATTATTCAGAATCAAAACTTTTCCCGTACAACTTGGGAGATAAATATCCTGCCAAAGCGCAAGGTTTTTACTCTTTCTGCTCTAAAAAAGATTCAAATTGCAAACCTGGAACTTTGGTAAAAGGTTTAGATGTTGCGATTGATGGTGTAGGGAATCTTGTTAAAAGACTCGGGTTCACATCAGCTGATCGTAGTGACAAACGTTATTATGGAAGCGGATTGCTAGTTAAAAATATCGAAGAAGTTGGAAAAGAGTATGCAAAGAAATTTCCAAATGAAACATTTATGATAGATGATTTAGCTCAAAAAGCGGGAGGACCTATTTATCAGTACGATAAAAAGGGAAAAATAAAAAAATATAAAAATGGAAAAAATAAAATGGCCCACGTTTCACACCAAAATGGTTTGGATGTGGATATTAGTCTACCAAGAAAAAATCCAAAGAATACAAAGAATCCATTTAATTATGAGTACGCGAAAGCTTGGGAAATCATTAAAAGTTTTGTAAAATTTGGTTATGTGGACGTGATTTTCTTAAACGCAAAACGAATAGAAGAGATGTGCAGTTACTTAAAGAGGTCTGGCGAAAAAGATTATCAAAAAACTTTTGGGCATTTATATAAAGAATCGGGGCACACAACTCATATGCATGTGCGATTGAAATGCACCCATCACAATATAGGCTGTAATATAGCGGAATATGACAAACCTAGATACGGTGTCTGCAAATAAAAAAGGCTCCTCTCGGAGCCTTTCCATTAATAAGAAAGGTACTTATGATTTCGTATAATAAATTTACATTGGTACTTTTATTGTCAATGTATATGAGTATTGTGTTTTCTGAGAGAGCATTTTCAAGCCAATGTTCAAGTTTATTTGGAACTACAAAATCATCAACCTCGTTGATTTTGGGCACAGAAAGGAAACTAGCTATTGTTTCACTAGATCAATTGTTGAGTGCTGATCCAAGGTCACTTTCGAATAGTGAAAAAGCTATTTTTGCCAAAGCCGCTGATTATGTGGGAAATCATGATCCACAAATTGCGATTGAGCTTTTAGCATTGGGTGTAGCCAAAGAACAAATTATTAAATTGATGGTGCCCATTGTAACAAAACAACTTAAAAATCTTGAATCCCGAACACCAACGCTAAACCTCACCCATCACACACCTTCAACTCAATTATCTATAAGATCTCAAAGTCCAAAAACATTGAAAGATTTTGCAGAAGTTTACGGCTTAGATGGAGAACGAACTATAATTTCAACACTTGTTGGTTACAGACAATCCCCTTTAAGAGAAGGAATAGATCCAGCACATGTGTTAAAAGCGGCCATGGTGATTGGAGATCGAAACCTAATTGACCGTGCATTTCGACAAGCTTTAAAGTTTGGAAATTTCAATGAGCTTACGGCCGTTGCGGCTGAAACAAAAAACAACTCTGCCCTAATTCAGTTGGGTAGATTAAGTATAGTAAGATTTCTTTATTTTGAGCGAAATCACAATTGGTTATCAGATGGATTGCGTTCACTTTCTGAGGTAACAGGCGCCGATAGACAATATGTAGAGCAAATGCTTTATGATCTTTATGATCTTATGCGTTCGCCAGAAATTTTAGCTGGCGATGCTATGCGTTTTACAGAGAATTCAAACGATGCTGATAAAATATCAAATTACTACGATGTGGCAGCGGATGTGTTGGTTGCAACTCTTCCCAAATTGCAACGAATGCACGGTGATT
This sequence comes from Bdellovibrionota bacterium, assembly GCA_040386775.1. Taxonomy (NCBI): domain Bacteria; kingdom Pseudomonadati; phylum Bdellovibrionota; species Bdellovibrionota bacterium. Next base: position 2,779 of record JAZKEU010000018.1, read on the forward strand.
CTTCTGCAAGATTTCGCTATCTCTACATGAGAACAAATGATCATCGTTATGTGGATCGAGTTCATAAATTCTTAAGAGATCTTATAAAAAATCAGGAAAATATCGGTTTGTTGTCTGAGGCAGTAATTCAAATTGAGAGTTCCGCAACTCTTCTTCATATCGCTCGTACCGCAGAAGCATACTCTCTGAAGGTTGATAAAAAAGGAGATGAAATGGAGAAGCATTTTTTTGTTCTCGGAGCAATGAGAGTAGCCCGCAGCGCATTTGTGATGTCTGCTGATCTTAATGAAATAAAAAATTATACTGCTCGTGTTTTGACTGATCCACGCTTTAACAAACGATCTCCTATAGGATTTGAAAGTGGAGAGCAATCACTCCTAGCTCCTAAGGAGGTTGTGGAGTTGTTTCGTTCTTATCTCGCGGATCCTAAACAAATTTCTGAATCTACGAAAGTAAGTGATCTGAATGAGTTAAAATCTTGGCTAAAAACTTATGATTATTATATTAATGATCTTAATTATTGGAATAAAAATAACAATGAAGTGCGTGCTTCGAGTAAGATTTTCTTTGATGTGGAGTTCCGCCATGAGAAAGAATCTATCCAAATTTTTCTAAAAAATGGAGAAGGCGCTTCACCAGAAAAAATTCTTGAATTCAAAACCATAGGGCAAGAAAAACTAAAAATCGGTGCGTATTGGGAGGCAATGAGTAATTTCATTGCGGCTCGAGATCTAAATGGCTTAGAGCAAACGTATATTGCGATGATGACAAAAGGTCGTCCACTTGATGCCGTATATGTTGCATTTGCCATGGAGTGGATCAGCACAGGGTATTCTCCTTTTAAAAGCATAAAATCTATTTCTAACAATGAGACCCATCTTTTAATTGGCAATTAAGAGCTTGTTTTATAACCAAGATGTTTTCAAATGGATGCTGACTTGATATTTTTTCTAGTGAAAAATTGCCCACACCTAACAAAAGATGTGGGCATTAGTAAGCGATTCAATCTAAATATTAAATCGTATGATCATGACTCTTATCAGAACCATTAGAAACTTTGGTGTGCTTTAAATCCAATTTTGCATTTGGATCTGCAGGCGCCACAATTTTCTTCACCGTAGCGAGTGACCAAACTCTAAATCTCTCTAAGTAAGTGTAAGCAGCCGGTACAACCACTAACGTGAGCAATGTCGAGCTGATCAATCCACCGATGGCTGCGATTCCCATACTTGTTCTTTGTTTAGAAGCTTCGTTCAATCCAATTGCTAGCGGAATCATACCGGCAACGAGGGCAATCGTCGTCATCAAGATCGGTCTTAATCTTACGCGACCAGCTTCGATCAAGGCTTGTGATCTATCTACACCTTTTTGCACGAGCTGGTTCGTATAATCGACCAGCAAGATGGAGTTCTTGGTCGAGACTCCGAGGAGCATGATGATCCCGATCCACGAGAAGATATTTAAGGATTCATTCATGAGTAACAACGCAAAGAATGATCCTGAAATCGCAAGTGGTAAGGCCAGCATGATCGTAAATGGCGTAATGAACGATTCATATAAACTTGCTAGCACAAAGTAAATGAAGAGCACGCCTAAGCTCAATGCGATCATCATGTTCACGCCCAGCTCTTGGAAGTTCTCTGCTTGACCAACAAACACGAAGCCCATTCCATCTGGCAACTTTGTATCCTCGTCCACAGTTAACATCTTTGTCACTTCTGCGATGATATCGCCAAAACCTGCGCCGGGAGCAACGTCACCATTGATTTGCACATAGCGAATTCTATTTTGTCGAGTCACTTTAGAAGGACCAACAGTTTCAATGGGCTCTGCTAATCTATTGAGAGGAACTAATTTTCCGTTGATGTTCGGAATGTAGGTTTCATCAAAGAAGGCTTTTAAATCTCTTTGATCATCTTGCAATCTGACACGGATATCATATTCACGATCCGTCTCTCTGAATTTTGCCGGAGTTGCTCCATCCACAAGTGTTCTCATTTCACCGCCAGCCATCAGAGTTGAAATTCCCAGTTGTTGAAGTTTCGCCTGATCAAACTTCACTTGGAATTCTGGTTTGCCTGGTCGGAAGTTAATATCTGGATCTGAAACTTTTCCACTTTTCTTAACTTTTTCTAAAACCTTTAGAGCAATTTCTTCGAGTTTCTTTTGATCTGTTCCCGTGATGTTCACATTGAAAGGTCGTAGCCCTCCGCCCACAGCATCGTAATCTTTCACGGCTGGAGTGGCGTAAGCATACTCTTTCAGTTGTTCTCTAATTCTTGCCTTCACATCACTCGTGCTTGTGCCTCTTCTTTCTTTGTATGGAATAAGTCTGACATAAGTTGTGGAGTTCGAAGCTTCACCATCGGCATTACCCACCATAAGGGCAGAGACAGCAATCTCTCTGTTACTTCTAATGACCTCATCGACCTTTTGACTAACTTCCGTCATCTTTTCGATACTGGTTCCTGGAGGTAAAGACAAGCTCACCATGAATTCACCTGAGTCTTGCGGTGGTAAGAATGTTTTGGTTACAAAACTTGCTGCCACAATACTGATTATGAAAATCCCTAAACTCATACTTAAAGTTTTAAGCGGATGGACAATGACCCATTTGATTACCTTTTCGTATACGTTCTCGAGCCAAGTTTGGAATCTATCAAAAGGCATTAATAAATTTCTTTTGATAAATCCAGGGTTAGAGTTGTCATGCTCACTTTTACTAGCAAGGTATGCAGAAAGCATCGGTGCAATCGTAAGAGCGTCAAACAAAGAAATGATCATCGCAAAACAGACGGTGAGTCCGAATTCTTTAAAGAACTGACCAACCACGCCTTGTAAAAATCCAACGGGACCAAACACTGCGATCACGGCAAGAGTTGTTGCGATAACCGCAAGTCTCACTTCCCCGGTTCCTTCCAAGGCTGCTTTGATTGGAGTTTTCCCCATCTCTAAATGTCTAAAAATATTTTCACGCACAACGATGGCATCATCGATCAAAAGACCTACGGCCAACGTTAAAGCTAAGAGGCTCATAATGTTGATGGAAAATCCTGCAAAATACATCAGAATGAACGCGCCAATCAATGAGTTCGGCAACGCCAGTGAAGTGATCAAAGTCGATCTTCCGCTTCCTAAGAAGAAGAACACAACGATTACGGCAAGTAAAATTCCAATCAAAATAGTTTCGGTTACGTCGTAGACGTTATCGCGTACAGGCTTGGCCCCATCTCTCACTGTCGCTAAGGTCGCCCCGTTAAAGTCTTTTCCAATTTGTAAATTGATGGCATTGATTTTTTTGGTGAGGTTATCAACTACTGCAATTGTATTGGAGCCCGATTGTTTAAAAGCTTGAATAAATAATGATTTTTCACCATTGATGTAAGCTCTGGTTGTTTCATCTTCGAGTGTATCTTTGACTACTCCAAGATCTTTTACAGTTACAGGTACGTCATTGCCCACAAAATTTAAAACAATATCTTTTAATTCTTCGATTTTTAAGAACTGCCCCATGGCTCTATAAACCATCTCACTTTGGGAGTCATAAGTTTTTCCCAGAGGGACGTTTTCTCCTGAAGCTTTTATTCTTTCGGAAACTTGCGTCGCCGAAATCTCATACTGCTGTAATTTTTTACGATCTAACTGAACTTGAATTTCTCTTTCTCTGCCACCAAAGATCTGAATCTGGCCCACTTGGTTCACTTGTTCCAATTGAGGCTTAATCACTTGATCGGCAAGATCGAAAAGTTTTTCTTCAGATAAACCTTTAGCCGTGAGAGACACGATCAGAATCGGTTGATCGGCAGGATCCACGCGTCTAATGATGGGTTCATCGATATCATCGGGGAGATTTCTTTTTGCTCGAGTCACTGCAGTTCTAATCTGATCTTCCGCGTACTTGATGTCGACGTCCAAATTGAATTCCGTAACAACGGTACCAACACCTTCTTGAGCAATGGCATTCAGACGCTTAATGCCTGAAATTGTACTGATCTCATCTTCTAACGGCTTTGCAATGAGAGTCTCAATCTCTGCGGGGCCTGCGCCACGATAAGGTACGTTCACCACCACAACAGGGAAGGTCACATCTGGGAATAAATCCACCGGCATGCGTTTTAGAAATAAAACTCCGGCAACCAGCATGAGGATTATAACGCTTGTAATAAATACGGGTCTTTTTATAGAAAGGTCTGCGAGATTCATATTATTCCCCTCTGTACTGTTGTAGCTGTGTAAGAAGCGTATTCAATTCGGCTTCTGTTTTAATTTTTGTTAATTGCGCTGTTAAGTAATCTTGTTCAAACTGGAGAACTTGGAAAAATGTTGTTCTTCCTCTATCGTGTCTTTTTCTTTCAGTTTGAGATTTTATTCTCTGTGATTCTTCAAGAGTGGAAACCAGTTTCAATCTCAAATTTGCATTTTCAATCTTTGCTATCAGGTTATTATAATCTCGCTCTTGTTCTTGAGCTTTTCTTCTAAAGGCAAGATCTGCAGCTTGTGCTTCCAATTTGTAACCTTCGATGACGTCACTAGATTTTCCAAAAGCCAAAGGCATTACAAATTTTACGCCCACAGAATAAACCGGATGGTTGTCGGCCATAGACTCATCTTTAGCTTCATCTTTATCTACATCAAGGCCGGTCCAAGCGTATTTACCGTAGAGATCAAGAGTAGGACGATTTCTTTCTTTGCCGAGTAAGCTTGTTGCTTTGGCAGCCTCGGCTTGTTTGCTTGCCGCTCTCACTTCGTCAGACCACGTTTGTTCGGAGAAATTTTTTTTATTGAATACAGGCAATGTTGGCGCATCCAGCAATTCGGTCACGGTTTCTGAATTTTCGCCTTTCAAAGAATTAAAGGCACGAGCTGCTGCTTTTTCTGCATCTAGAGCGTTGAGATATTCTAACTCTCTCAATTCATAAGCCGCTTTTGTTTGGTAGTAGTCACTTGACTCGCCTAAACCCTGGTCCAATCTTTTTTTAGACCAGCCTCTGAGTTTCTCTGCGACTCCCATACTTTCTTTAAAGGCGGCCACTGTTTTTTTGGTGAAGTAAAGATTGTGGTAGGTATTTTGGGCTTCAATAATAACACCTAAATTTTTTGCTCTCTCCATATATTGTGCGGCTTGAGCGGCAGCGTTGATCTGCGTTCTTTGCGCGCGTACCTCGCTCCCAAAAAAATTTTTCCATAGGGATTGAGTCAATTCAATCGAAGGGCCAGTCCTGTAGAAGCCATCATCATAGGGAGCGGGATAACTGAGGGCTGCATTTTCTATAAGATAATAATTTTGGCTGTAAGAAAGTTTCCCCTTCAAACCAATAGGTGTATTTTGTAGTAAGCTCACAGAGTAGGCTTCGTTGGTACTTTTGGTTCCGGAAGCACTGGGATTTGTTCCTTCTGTTTGGTCTACCGATTTTTGAGCTACCACTTCAAGTTGCGGCAGGATCAGAAGAGTTCCTTCCGTAGCTCTCAATTTTGCGCCTTCACTCGCATCCTGCGTAGCTTTGAAAGCCGGGTTATTTTTCTTTACCTGCTCTAGGTAAGTGTCTAAATTAATTTTTTGCTGTGCGAAGCTAACTGACGCAAAACCTAACATCATCAGTTGAATTTTTATGAGTTTATTTATTCTCATATATTGCTCTCTTTCGTTACCGCAGAAGTTTTTTCTGTCGCTCTGTTGTCTAAACCGTTAAAAAATATTTCTATTGCAGTGTGGATGAGGGATTGTTTTTCTTTTTCGTCTTTCAGAGAAACGCCGAATAGTTTCTTACGCATATTGTCTGTTCTGATCGCATGTTGGATGCCACCCATAAACAGAACGCAAACTTGGTTTGCTGCTAAATCAGATCTTAGGTAGCCGGCTTTTTGTCCTTTGGTGATAAAGACAATTAATCTTTCAAACATAGGCACGATGGTCTTTTTAAATACCTCCAATACGTGCGGATCAATAGGGTCCATTTCGATATCGCGACGGATGATGCAGCCAACGTCTCCATGCTCGAGATGTTTTGCAACTACACCTTCAACAAACATTTTTAGCTTCAGTTTGTATTCTTCTTTAGAAGAGAAGCTTGCAATGTACTTATCAAAGAAGTCTGTCATGTCGCTGACTTCTGTCTCGAGGCAGGCTTTGTATAAGCCTTCTTTGCCGCCAAAGTGATAACTTACTAGGCTGACGTTAACCCCAGCATCATCTGCGATTTGCTTTACGCTGGTCCCGGTAAATCCTAGTTTGGCGAAGAGAGCTTGGGCTGCTCTGATCAGGCAGCCTTTGGTATTGTCTTGTGCCATGTATATTCCTTTAAATGGTTAAACTTTGAATGCTCATTTAATCTTATCGAACGATTATTTAAATATATTAAACGATCGTTTGAACTTATTAAACAATCATTTGAAATATTCAAACATTTGTTTGAATGCAAGGCGAAAATCCTATACTTTCATATAGTTAAATTGATCTCAACCTGGGATGGGTGGCTCAAATGGGGCTACATATTGTTCTATTAAAAGAACAATATGTTTTAAAATGACATATTGTTCTATTTTTAAAAGTAACGATAATAACGTCATAGGCATTCATGTGAATGCAACAAACCTAATGAAAGGGGTTATATATGAAAACAAAAGCAATAATCGGAGCAAGAATAGTACTCGGACTCATATTTTTTGTGTTCGGACTTAACGGGTTCTTCAATTTCTTGCCGGCACCGCCACTCGAAGGCAAAGGTTTAGAGTTTATTATGGCTTTAGCAAACACGGGCTATATGTTTCCAATAATTAAGGGAACAGAAGTTGTAGCTGGAGCATTGTTGCTTTCAGGAATTGCGGTTCCCTTTGCATTGGTGATATTGGCTCCGATCGCGTTGAACATATTTTTGTTCCACACAATCTTGGCTCCTGCTCCCGCATTACCATTGATCATCTTGGCTTTAGGATTATTCCTAGCTTGGAATGAAAAAGAGAAATTTGCACAGCTCTTCAGAAAATAAATCTTTAGAAAATAAAAAAGTGCAAAATAATGAAACCAAACGAGGTGTTTATGTATTACTTAAGAAAAGCAAACGACAGAGGTCACATTGATCATGGATGGTTAGACACTTATCATACGTTCTCATTTGGTGACTACTATGATCCTAAGCATATGGGTTTTAGGGCTCTGAGAGTTATCAATGAAGATACGGTGGCAGGTGGAATTGGATTTCCTATGCACGGGCACAAAGATATGGAAATCGTAACCTATGTCACCGAAGGAGCTCTTCAGCATGAAGATACGTTAGGAACATTTTCCGTGATTGAGCCTGGCGAACTTCAAAGAATGAGCGCAGGCACTGGTATTAAGCATTCGGAAATGAATGCGGATGAAAAGAAGCCTGTTCATCTTTTGCAAATTTGGTTAATGACCGAGAAGGAAGGAATTCCTCCAAGTTATGATCAAGTGAGTTTTAAAAAGAAAGCAGAGAAAGAAAAATTCTTTTTGATTGGGTCTAAAGTAGGAGCTGAGGATGCAGTGAGTATCCACCAAGATGTAAAGATCTATCGCGGTCAATACAGTCTGGGTGAGGGAATGAGTTTTGATATTCCCAAGAATCGCCATGCCTGGATCCAAGTAGTAAAAGGTGATGTGAGAGTGAATGATCAAGATCTCTCACGAGGAGATGGTTTGGGAATTAGTGATATGACTAAACTTGAAATAAAATCCTTAAAAGATTCTGAATTCCTACTCTTTGATTTGCCTTAATTGAAGTGGTTTTTGTGGGTTTCTATGAAATCCATGAAGGCTTTCATTTTTGGTGTTGTGAATTTTCTTGAAGGATATACTAGAGAAAGATCTCTTTCGGGTGCATTCCACTCTGGTAGAATGTGAATGATTTCTTCTCGGCCTTTTTCGCTCTGGCATTCTTCAAAAAATACCAGCTCAGGCATAAAGCCAATTCCCAATCCGTTGATGACGCCTTCTCTAATGGCCGTAAAATTATTAGCTATATATTTTCCATCCACATTCACGTCGGCGATTTGAGATTTGTTTGTGAGGGACCAAGTGTTCCATAGTTGTCTATGGCTAAAGAGAATGCAGTTGTGTTTTGCAAGGTCTTGCGGAGATTTTGGTGTGCCGTTTATTTCTAGATATTCTTTTGAAGCAAAAAGGCCTACACGTACAACTCCGAATCTCTTAGCAATGTAAGTAGAGTCTTCGCTGGATCCAATTCTTAGAGCCAAATCTACATTGTCTTTGATGAGATCTACGCGATCATTTGTAAGTATGGTTTCAAGTTTAATTTTAGGGTATTGTTGCAAGAATTTAGGAAGTAAGTATCGCACAAAGAAATACCCAATTTCCACAGACATAGTCACACGCAAAAGCCCTTGCGGAATGGCTTGAAGGCTGCTCACAATAGATTCAGCATCGCCAATTTTATCTAAAGCTTTTTTGCATTCTTCGTAATAGATATGGCCAGCTTCGGTGAGTGAAAGCGTTCTGGTGGTTCTTTGCAGAAGTCGAATAGAAAGTCTTTCTTCTAGTGAAGCAATCTTTCTAGAGAGATTAGATTTTGGAACGCCGAGGTGTTCAGCTGCTCTAGAGTAGCTTTTGAACTCTACAACTTTGGTAAACGCGAGAACCTCGTTTAAATCACTCATGGTGCCCAATATTTATCGTTAAGTAAAAGGCCATCTGCCATATTTACCTTTGCAGTTTTGATTTCAAAAATATTTAAAGCTTTCATAAATCCATAAACCAAAGCTAAATTTGTAACATCTGTTTCTACATATCTAGAATTTCCAAGATCGTTGTCTGTTTTTCCGATCTTGGAGTTTAAAGTCTTTTCCACATCTCCGATGGTGTAAGTGTCTTTTTCTCCTGTAGGATCAATTTGATTTCTCAGGCTGTAGTAATGAACTCCGCCAATACCTAGAACTTTAGCATCTTTTGAAATCTGTAAGAAATCTTTGATCTCTCTTTTCACCGTTTTGAGAGCAATGCTCTCCGCATATTCGACAGCAAGTTTAGCTTGATAAGAATTGATGGGATTGGGAGATCTGCCACCTTGTCTTTTTATTTTCTTTAGAATGTAATCTTTAAAAGATACAGCGCCTAACTTTCCTTCGTAAATGAGAAAGCGTTCTTTTCCGTTGTACTTGATGATTTGTTGGCTTGATCCGCCGATGTCCCAAATGATGGTGTTCTCAGGTGTGGAGCCCAGGCTTTCTGCGGATCCATAGAATCCGAGTAATGCTTCTTCTCCTTGAGAAATAATTCGTGGGTTGATCCACAATTCAACATTTACTCTTTCAATAAATTTTTGGCCATTTTTTGCTTCTCTAAAGGCAGCAGTTGCTACAGCCACGTATTCTTTTGGGGAGAATTTTTGAGCTTCTGTTTTTAGCATTCTTAAGGTTGCGATAGCGTCAGTCATGAACTGCTCTGAGAAATTGTCGTTCTTGGACTTGATGAGATCTTCTTTAAAATCAATTTTTTCTTCGCGTTCCAATAAAACTTCTAAAATCTTATTTTTGCAGCTATCAACCTTTGCTACTTTAACTCTTGTGGCTCCTGACCCAATGTCAAAGGCAGCTCTGATTGTATTGCATTCCTTTTTTTCAGCAGTAAAAACGTTTCCAATTTTTTGAGTAGCAGAACAACCTGTAATTAATGATCCGGACAACAAAGTTATGAACAACAGAACAGTAGATAATCGAGTTGAGAATGAGCGCATATTTTCCTCCGGTTGGTCTATAATTATGAATATTGTTGATTATAAGGTCAATGAATAGGATAAACATAAGTGATGACGAAAAAATTATTTCCAACTTTAATTTATGAGTCCAAACTCCCATCGTCGGTGAGCTTGAATAAGCAGCTTTTAAAAGAGATCGAATATTATCAGCAAACGGATGACGCGGGCAGATCTTGGTCTAAGGAAAATTACAGAGGTGGCTATACTTCGTACAGCTCCATCACAAATTTGCATCAACTCTCACCAACATTTGAAGAGTTAGAAAAACATTTGAACAGGCATGTGAAAAAATTCGTTAAAGAATTGGATTTTGATCTTAACGGCAGAAAGCTTAAGATGACTACGTGTTGGATCAACGTGATGCCACAAAACACCTATCATCCTCTACACATTCACCCACTTTGTACATTGAGTGGGACTTATTATGTGAAGGTCCCAAATAAAACGAGCAGTCTAAAAATTGAAGATACGAAGATGGCTTACTTAATGTCTTCTCCGCCGAGGAAAAAAGATGATTACTATTATCATTTTAAACCTAAGGCGGGAGACCTCATTATGTTTGAGAGTTGGGTGAGGCACGAAGTTCCACCGAATCCGGCAAAAGAAAATAGAATCAGCATCAGTTTCAATTACGAATGGATATAACCAACAACTAAAGGATCGCTTATGAAGTTTTTATTGTTAGCAGCATCGTTAATCCTCACTTCTTGTATGAGTTTGAGTTTAGATCATTCGACTTTACCGCAGACTGGAGCGGCGGGCAGAATCAACAGAGAGATGATTTCTGGAGAACCTAAATCAGGTCTTCGTGAAATCAGTTATAAAAGGCAATTCACCAGAAGTGTGCAAGGAGCGGAAGATACTGTTCGTGTTATGCTTTTTGTTGATCCATATTTAAAATTGAATGCCAGAGTTCAAGCGGAAGACGACGGAAAACAAAAAGGCTACACGCAAGGTCAAATTGATGAAGAGTTCCAAAGAATTTATGTGAACAATATGAAGTCTTGGGTACAGACAAAAACTTGTTTCGATTTTGAAATCAACTCCAACACCAAAGAATCTCTGAACGGTTGGGATGTGCAATTAAAGTCTGTAGCTGATGGAGCAACTTATGATGTGGATGTTAAATTCGCAAAAGAACATCTCGCTGGAAAAGGTTTACTCAAGTGGTTCCAATTCACAGGAATCATGTGCACAAAAGAAAGAGTCGAGCCAGCGTTAGGTTTAGAAATGACCCTCACCCCAAGGTACCGCCAAAACAAAACTATCATTTTAAAATGGGAGTAGTATGCTGATTTTTCTAATTGCCTTATTATTAAATAATGCCCATGCTGAAAAAATAAATCCTATCGGCACTGACACTCATATGCACGTGCAAGGACCGAAGCCGGAATTTGGAGATATGGATTATGGCGCGGGAAGAGCGCTGTTTGCGGTTGAGAGTTCAGGCTTAAATAGAGCAATCATTATCTCCAATGGATATTATTCGGCGATCACCGAAAAAGAAGCTCAAACAGAAAATACTTACATCGCGGTAGAGACGAAGAAGAATCCCAAAAGATTGGTAGGTGCTTGTTCAATTAATCCTAAGACTAGCTGGGCTGCGCAAGAATTAAAAAGATGTAAGAATTCTGGTTTGAAAGTTTTAAAACTTCATTTGGTAGCTTCGGGAATTGATTTAAAAAATAAAAAAGACATAGAATCTTTGCAAAATATTTTAAAATTAGCAGAAGAGGAGAAATTTACGGTATTAGTTCATGGTAACTATCCTTTCGAAACGCGTGATACAGAAATCGCGATTTTTATCAAAACGATAAATGATTTTTCTAAAGTTAAATTTATTATTGCTCACGCCATGGGAAAAGATTTTGAGCATTTAATAAAAATTAATAATCCAAATGTGCTTTTTGAAATTTCTGCTATCGTTGTGCAAAGAATAAAAAGTGACAGGAAGCAAGAGTTTGTAAACACAATTAGGAAAATAGGTATTGATAAATTTTTGTTCGGTTCTGACTGGCCTGTCATACATCCTTCTGAAACCATTTATGCTTTAAAGCAATTTCCTTTTTCTGAGGAAGAATTGAAAAAAATTACGATCACAAATGCTTCTCAACTAAATTATCTATTTCAATAGTATGAATTTCGGACTTTAATCCGGAATTCATACATTTCTATAATTTAAATCAAATGTATTCATTTTAAAGCTTGGTATGGCTTTGCATTCTTCTATTTATTCTTAATAACTTGAAATTACAACTTAAATGTTGTAGTATGGAGAAATATTTGTGCCTTTATCAGGAAAAGAGCTTGTTTGGTTATTATTAAAAAATGGATGGCAATTTAGCCGAATTAATGGAAGTCATCATATTTTAAAAAAAGATGGAATTGCGATATCGATTCCAGTTCATGGAAGTAAGGCATTAGGCAAAGGCATAGAACAAAAAATTTTAAAGCAAGCAGGATTAAAAAAATGATGTATTATTATGCGAAGATTACAAAGCAGTCTGATAAAAAATATTTGGTGGAGTTTCCAGAGGTAGAAGGTTGTTTTACGGAAGGTGATTCTTTAAAAGAGGCTTTATTTTCGGCTAAAGAGGCTTTAGACGGAGTGTTGGCTGTTCGTTGCGATTATAATTTGGATATACAGCCTTCAAAGTCGTATAAGAAAAAAAACTACTACCCCATTGAAGTGGACTTGAAAATTGCCTTCGCAATTTCTTTAAGATCAATGAGAATGAAAAAGGGGTTGAGTCAATCGGCTATTGCTAAAAAATTAGGAATTTCCCAGCAAGCCTATGCAAAACTTGAGAGCCCCACGAGCAATCCTTCCTTAGAAACTATCAAAAGAATTTCTATAGCCTTTGACGCCAAACTGGATTTAAAACTTGTTTCCTAAAGTTGAATGATGATTCCGAGGGAATCTTTGAAATCGTTTAGGGCGACTTCGGTGACGGATTTTGGATCGGTGAAAATCCATTCTATTTCGAATCCTTGTTTTTCATTTTTGAAAGTGAGATTTTCGTCTTTGATATAATCTGCAATGACTTTTGCGGAATTGACAATTGTCCAACCAGGAAGTGCCTTTTCAAATACACTTTGTGCCCAAGGATAGTGCGTGCATGCTAAGAGAGCGACGCCCGGTACTTTGTCGTCTATATAATTCTTTACGTACTCTTTAAGTGTCTCGAGTAAGATGGGGTGATTGACCCATCCTTCTTCGATCATGGGTACCGCGAGCGGACATGCTTGCTCAGAGATTTCATTGAACTGAATATGTTTTCTGACTTCTCGAGAATAAATCTGACTGTTCACCGTAGCCTTAGTTCCTAAAATTAAGATCCTTCTATCTTGAGAATATTCTAGATGATTAAAAGAATAAACTACAGCCTGTACACCAGGTTCCACGACTCCAAAAACGGGAATGGTATTGAGTTCGTTCTTGAAAATATTCAAAGCAAGTGACGAAGCCGTGTTGCAGGCAACCACGAGCATATCAAGTCCGCGATGCTTGAAATGTCCGGTGACTTCTCGGCAGAGAGATCTGATTTTTTCAGGAGTCTTGGTTCCATAGGGGACATTGGCCGTATCGCCAACGTAAACATACTGAGCATTGGGGAATGCTTTGATCAGTTCTTTCAAAACTGTCATGCCACCGATTCCAGAATCAAAAATGCCGATCTTCATGTTTTATCCTGACGCTGAGCCATTAGAGAGTTGGTGTATTCCGAAATGATATTAGCAATTTCTTGTGGAGTTTTGTCGATGGCGTGAATTGGAATTTTAATTGGAGTTCCTAGTTTTTTGTAATTCGAAAGCATCGGAATTCTTCTATAAAATTTTTGTTTTTTTAAATACGAAGCAGGGTCGGTGATATAAATTAAAATGTACTTTAGAAAAAATATTTTCATGAACTTTACAGAGACGATTTCATTCCAGGAGAATTTTTGCACGTTCATCTGGCTCATATTTTCTTCAATACCTTGAGAGTTCAGTTTTAAGCCTGTTTTTTTAAAGAGCATATACGTCTGCCAAATTAATGGAATACTCAGCACAATCGTTAGATACAAGTCCAGTTGATCGTACCAGCCGGGCATTTTGGGAATCATATCGGACTCTGGGATACAGAGAAGGCCAAAAATTAAAAATAGATTTATTAAGAATCCAAAAATTTTATGCTTGAGGTTTTCCTGTATGTACACATCATTAATCATGCAGATTGAATCTCTCTGGATTCGAGAAGACGGTCAAGGTTCTTTTCATAAGTACGGCCAACATTAACTATAACCATCTCTTATAATTACCGCCAAGAAGAGCATCTTTTTTTCAAAAGGTAGGTTTTAGCTGATGGGTGGGATTATGCCATGTATATTCTTATTTTCAAACAGTGTGGGGCCAAATGAAGACTAAATTTCAATATCAATTAAATCGTATATTTCTTGTCGGCATTTTTTTGATGGGTTTTTTATCAGTGTTAAAGTCACACGCGGATCAAGGGTTTTATCCAGTTCATAAAATACCTGTTTTACCAGAATGGGTTTTAGAAAAATCTAAGTCTGTATTTAGAATTGTCATGAGAGTTGGACCGGAAATGGCACCTAAAGTGGATGATGAGATACTAAAAAAATGCGAAAATCCACAAAACACGGAGCAGAAGCTGAATTGTGATCACATCAAAAAGTGTACTTCAGGGCAACCTTGCCATCTGGTTTACCAAGGCGCAGGCACTGCCTTTCTTACTGGTGATGGCAGTGAAGTGGTAACCGCTTGGCACGTCGTACAACCGAATCATCTGCCAGCGCTTATACTTCTTAATGGATTTTTAAGTAAAAAGCCTTTAGCCGAAAGGCAAAAAACTCTTCAGAATATGCGTCCAGAGTTTGTATTAATAAACTCTAAGGGAAAGGTTGTTTTTGATACTGGTTCTGAAAGAGAGCTGCCCATTTATGCAAATTTTGGAGATCCAAATTCATTCACAAAAATGCATATGGACCAAAATCCTCGGAATGTGCTTGTTGATTTCGTAAAAATTAAAATCAATAGGTCTATTGGCAAAGGGCTTAAGTTTTTGGATTTAGAATATAAACCTGATTCCAACGACTACTTTGCAATGGGGTACCCTCAGAAAACTCTCAGAAAAAGTAAAATGAATTCCAATGGTTTTGATTTATTTTTATCTAAAGGTAAGTTGGTTAGTTCTTCTAATTATTTGGATCAAATAGAATGGAAGAGTATTGAGCAGAGAGATTCTGAGGCGAAATTTTTCAGTAATGAATATTTGAATTTTTTTGATATTGATGTCGTTCCTGGCAATAGCGGTGGCCCAATATTCAATTCCGATGGTGATGTTGTGGGTATCGCAATCGCGACAGCTAGCTCCTCTGATCTTTATAAAAAATCAACGGCAGTAGCTGCGCGCAAGCAATGGATGGATAGTTATAATCTGTATTAAGCAGCTTTTACGAATGTCAAAAGTCCCATGGTTGTGAGCTTTCTTTTTGCTACACTCCAGAACTTTTCTTTGATCTCATGTTCATTATTATTCATCTTCATATTGGGTACTAATTCATCATTGAATGATTTTAAAAAAGCATCGTCTTTTGAATTTTTAGCTAATTTAATAAGAAGACGAATGTGAGTTTCTGTCATTTCCTTATCTTTAAGCATTTTAATGAGGTTGCCTTCTGGTGTGGTCTTAATAAAGCTTACAATCCCCAGAATATCTTCGTTCGAATACATGAGTCCTCCTAATGTTTCTAATTACTATTTCGGCTGAACTCAGGGTTTTCATGAGAAAAGTGTCTCACAAGGAGACACTTTTTTGCCTAATTGAATAGGCTCGCGCAATTGCCGCCAAGGGCTGGTCCCTTAGAAGGTTTAGCTGAGAGCACAAAACGAGGCTTTGGAGGCACGTCCCTCTCGACAGGCTTTTCGATTAGAGTTGGAATTTTAATTTCCGTCTGAGTTGTAGAAATAGATTTATCCTCAGATTTTCTTTTGAATCTTTCTCTTACTTTCACATATATTTTTTCGTAGTACAGCCATGGAGTTTTGCCCAGAGTTAGCCACGCGCCCAAATAAAGTCCTACAGAAGCCAACCCGTATTTTGCAATGTTATTCCAGAGGAGAGATTCAGTATCAAAGAGCATAATCGAAAGCGGGATATAAAAAAGCGTCGTACTGAACGCCCCAATTCCGGTGAAGAACTCAGATAAGAGTTTATTCGGATGAGTGTACACGGGTGGGTTGGACATCGAAAATTCAATAATGGATTCGGCATTGAGCTTTGCAACTTCCGCCTTATCATAACCTTGTTTGTCCACTAAGATTTTTCTTAAGAGTTCAACAGTGCTCGCAAGTTCTGTTTTATTTTCTTCAAAGTTGGCTTTAGCCAGTTTCGCGATAATACCGATATATTCTTTTTCTGCTTCTGATAATCCGGAACCTTTTACTACGGGGTTTTTAAGTTTAAGATCTAAGATGGCCTTCAATTGTTTTAGTGCTTTCGGATTGTAGCGCTCGTAAAGCTTCTGCATTTCTATATAGCCTTCGTTGACCAAATCTAGATTTGATTCATTAAAACCAACTTTAATTTTATATTTAGCATTTTCGAATTGCCCATCGTTTTTACTGAGACGTTGTTCGATCATTTGATTTCCACGTTGTATAAAGTCCCACGGCCATCCGTATGCCCATTGACCAAAAGCAAACATCAAGGCCCAAGCGGCCATTGCCGTCTCCGCATCTTGTCCCGCGAGATAGCCTCTGAATACTAGCGCTGTGGTGATTCCAGCTTGAAGAGTTGTCATCCTCTTCCATGCTCTTCGGACCATCAAGCCGCCGATGTTGGCTTCGGTACCTAGGTTATACATGTAGTTCACAGCGGTTCCTGCGAGACCTGGTGATTTTTCAGCTTTATCTTCTCTTCCGATATCTTTTTCTCTTTCTAAATAACCATAAGAAAGCCAATTGACGGCCCCTCTTGTGAGACTTTCCGGGCGCGGATCACTTGCTTGTGTGAAGCTTTCTCTTGGAAGATACAAGCTTTCTCTTTCTACTTCGAGTTTTTGGAATACAAGCGCAAGACTTGCTCCAGATTCAAAGAAGTGATTTTTTGTATTCATAACCATGTCGTAGTTGTGTCCCGTGGAAGTCCACATGAATCTACCTTCTTCAGCTGTTAAATTTTGAGGTAAATTTAAATCTGCACGCCCTCCGTAGAATGCTGGCAGTCCTGTTACCCAAACATGGTCACTTATAAATTCTTGCTTCACTTGACCAGAGATAAATTTATCGGCGGAGAGAGATCGCAAGAAGAGTGCGTCCTTTCTTCCATTTTCTAAAAGCATGTAGTTGGCAGCTCTGATAGGAGAAGTAGTAACATCTTTCCAGCGTAGAGCAGCTTTTTGTCTGAGTTCATTGCTGGATCTGATTTTTCCGACTGCATCCAAGGCAGCAGCATAATATTCTGCAATTGTATCGGGAGAAAGGCTATTCGCTTCTTGCTGCAGAGTAAGGGCGTTCTTTGATCTCAAGTCGGATTCTATTTCTTCCATTAAGATTTTCCACTCACGATGTTTCGCGGGATTATCAAATACAGCCTTCAGTTGATCAGGCGTTGCGCGCAATTCGGAAACTTGAAGAATTGTTGCTGGGTCAATTTGATTTTTTTCAGATACAGCAAGTGTCGCAAGAATCCACGCTAGAGATTCCAAACGTTTGTTTTGTTGATGTAGGGCCGTTTGAATTTTTTGTTTACTCTCAAGAACAGGCGCTCTATTTTTTTCATCAAGATAAGGTTCTATTAATCCAACAAATTCATTTTTCTGTAATCCCAGTTCTTGGCCTTCCGGAGAATTTGCTTTGATTCTTCGAAATGGATTTATTCCATTCTCAGCAGCGCGCAATAATACTCTTTGATCTAAACCTTTCTCAATGATTTCTCTTATATAAGGGTAGATCAAGAAAGACCATGCTCTCAGACCGGCGGTTACGATTCTTTGGAATGGTTCTTTGTGTCCACCCCAAGTTTTTTGAAACTCTCTAATGTAAGTGCCAAATGCTGTATTGGTATTTCTATTCATGGCAGCAAGTACATCTACAGCTTTACCAAAGGCGACGGATGAAGCAATCGAGATAGGAATGATAGATATCCAAGCAAATACACTCTTTGCGAGAGGCACTCTGTAGACAGCATCTTTCATTACTGCGGGATAAATATGTTCATAGATCCAGCTGACTACTTTCAGTTGCTGAAGGCTCTCGTAGTGATCGTAAATAAAAGCGCCGGATAAGTATCCTGCAGTTGCGGTTGTGATAGCACCAATAATCGCCCATTCCACCGCTCTCTCAGATCTTATTTTTTTCGGCGGTTTAGGTTTGGTCCCTGGCTTAGCCAAAGGGTTTGCTCGTGGATCTTGTTCGGCAAATAACTGCCAACCCTTTGCCATACCTTCTGGAGTCGCTAAGCGTTTCTGTGCCTCAGCATCGATAAGCCACCTGTTGAAAAGATCTCTATGGATTTTCTTTCTTTCATCTGAGCCCGAAGAGCCTTGTAGGTGTTTAGCATTCTTAGCCAAGAACTCTAACTTTTCAGCATCCGTTGCAGAGTTTTTAATTTTTTCGTAATCTTTTTCCCATTCTTCAAGAGTGAAAGTATCAGCCATTCTGGGTTTCAATTCAGAAGCAGTTAAGCCACTGAGTTTTTCGCCAATGCGCTTGAGTTGATCAATTTCAATATGCTCAATAGGACCACCCATTCTTTTTGAGGCGGCAATAATTTGATCAGCTCGAAGTTGAATTGCATTTTCTCTCTGATCTTGAGTTCTTTTATAGTATTCCGTGAATTCTTTGTCTCCACGTACCAGTGGTCGAATTGCAAGGATAAAGTCCAGGCCTTCTCTGATAAACTTCTCTGTAACATCTCTTGAGAAAAGTCCTAATTCTTTTTCTTGGCCATTTTCCATGTAACGAACATACAAATCACCAGCACGATAAATAGGTACTCCCTTTTCATTCACGGGAGCTACAGTTTTCGCGGGATCTAATTCTGCATTCGGAGGTTTAACGCCTCTGGTGAGAAATTCAGCCTTTGTTTCTGAAGAAGTAAGTTTCAAAGTGGAAGGTGAAGACCAAAGATTTTCAAAAACTGGAATACTATTTTTGAATGCTTCATAGATAACAAATTCCATAATGATAGCGTGAAGATTTCCTTTGCTATCTACAGTCATTAATAACTCTTTATCGTAATCCATAGCTACGATATCCATATTACGAATATAATGATCTGCTATCAGTTCGCCGCCTGTTCCGTCTGGCAATGCGCCTCTTCGATATTCAAAAATAAGTGTTTTTGTTTGGGCTTCGTAGCGAGGAATAATGTTTGTTGGCGTGATGATGGATTTTTCTAGACGAGGATCATCCAAAGAATACTCTGATTCAACTTTACCATTTTTATAGAACCTTACGCCTTGACCAAGAAGATGGAAAGGATTGATTTCTAATTTGTCGAAGGATCCATCTTCCATTTGTTGAATACCGTTGAGAATCGTTCGAAGATATTGATCAGTTTTAGCGTAACTAGCAGGCGCAGATCTGCTGCCATCACCAGCTGCTGCGAAAGCTGTGCCTATTGAAAGTTGAAAAATAATAATAGAGGAGAGCGCAA
The DNA here is from genome assembly GCA_040386775.1 of Bdellovibrionota bacterium. NCBI lineage: Bacteria > Pseudomonadati > Bdellovibrionota > Bdellovibrionota bacterium. The sequence continues at coordinate 22,174 of JAZKEU010000018.1, forward strand.
TTCGCGCCAAGAATCCCAATACATTCACTATAAATACCCCATACCCATTATGACGAAAAGTCCCTTACCCACTAACGGACTTTAATTTTTTGAAAGATGACTTAAATAGTCTGATTGCATGAAATATTCATTGTTTTTCTGAAAACGTAAAAAGATTTCACCCCTAGCAAACTCAGATAAAACCAAAACAAATTTCTTCCATAAGATTTAGCAAAAATTAGGATGAAAATGAGTGTAAAATTTATGGGTAGACTGAAAATGCTTTAGAAAATTATTTGAGTAAAATATCGAGCAACATCATGATCACAAATCCAATCATAAGACCTGCGGTGGCTTGTTTTTCAAAACCGTTTTTATGGCTTTCAGGGATCATTTCGTGGCTGATCACATACAACATCATTCCACCGGCAAATGCGAGCGTCCACGGAAGGAGAGTCTGAATGGTGATGACGGCAAAAAATCCTATGAGAGCGGCGATAGCTTCTACAAGCCCGGTGATGCCGGCCACAAGGAACGAGTCTTTGATCGAATATCCTAGAGTTCTGAGTGCAATCGCCACAACTAGCCCTTCTGGAATATCTTGAAACCCAATACCTATCATCACAGGAAGGCTTATGCTTAAGTTTCCACTGCCGATTGCTGTGCCGACGGCAAATCCCTCGGGAATATTGTGAATTGTGATCGCTAGAACAAATAACCAGATCTGTTTTAGTTTTGTGGTGCTGACATGTTTATTTTCAGATCCGCCAAGAAAATGCACATGCGGAATGTTTTCATTGGCCACATGAATAAGTAAGCCACCAAATAAAATCATAAGTCCACTGAACACCGCACTTAAGAAAATAGGATACTGTTCTTTAAATAAATAAACTGAAGGCTCGACCAAAGAAAATGCCGTAGCAGCCAACATCACGCCCGCACTGATACCTAAGAAGAGATCTTTGGTTTTTTCAGAAATGGTTTTAATAAAAACAGCAGGAAGCGCTCCAAGAGTAGTGGCAAAGAAAGTTACGGCTGCTCCGACAAAAGCCATTTGATATGCATTACTCATGGTATAAACCTATCTTTTTCTTCTGGTGTGGGGATTCTGCATGTATCCCGTTTTCCAAACCACTTATAACGATTTTTAGCTACAAATTCATATATAGAATCGCGAAGAAACTTTGGAATGACAAGTAACAAAAGTATTGTAATCCAAAATCCACCTAAAAAAGCCAAGGCTCTAATTGCTGCATCAGATTTGAAGTATTCGTAACCATTTATAGATAAAATAACGGTATTGATTTCGGTTTCATTTTTTCTTTTTGCTGTTTGAAGTGGTGCTAATTTGAGACTTTTAGATTTGTCATGTTTTAGTAAAAAATCTACGAAGCGATTACATAGTCCGCAAACTCCATCGAAATATACAATGACACAATTAGATTCCATCACTAGATATTAACCCTATGGAAAACACGTCACAACTAAAAAAATCTATTGGCTTCTGGACAGCAACATCCATCGTGGTGGGTATTGTTATTGGTTCTGGAGTTTTCGTTAAACCAGGACTGGTCTTGAAACAAGCCGGATCATCGACACAAGCTCTTCTTGCGTGGGTACTTGGTGGTGTTATGACGATAGCGGCGGGACTTACCATTGCTGAAGTAGCATCTAGAATTCCAAAGACCGGTGGAATTTACGCTTATATTGAAGAGGTTTATGGCGAACGTTTAGGATTTTTATCGGGTTGGGTTTTGACTTTTCTCTATGGACCTGGGTTGATGGGAGCGCTGTCACTTTATTTTGCCACACTACTTCAACCTTTCTTTGGTTATGATAGTGCTTTGATAAAGACAGTCGCCATATTGACGCTGTCTTTTCTAGCACTCATAAATGTTGCTGGTGTGAAGTACGGTGGATATATTCAAACCTCCACTGCACTCATTAAGCTCATTCCTATTTTTGCTATTTTATTTTTTGGCTTAGCAACTGGTGAAAAAGATATTTTTTCTGCCATCAATGTAGATCCTGTTGCAATCAGTTTTGGTTCTGCTGTTCTCTCAACTCTTTGGGCCTATGATGGATGGATTTTAGTAGGAAACGTAGCTGGAGAAATGAAAGACGCAAAAAAAATTCTTCCAAAAGCAATCATCATTGGTCTCAGCGTAGTGTTGGTAGCGTATCTTGGAGTGAATACAGCACTTCTCAAGGTCCTATCGGCAGAGAGAATTGCTGAGCTCAACACAAACTCAGCCGGAGTTGCAGCCGAAGTTCTATTTGGAGATTGGGGCGGCAAATTACTTAGCATTGGTATTTTGATTTCTATATTTGGCTGCCTGAATGGTGCGGTACTGTCATCTCCGAGAGTTCCCTATGCCGTATCCACTAAAGGTGATTTAAAATATTGTGGTTGGTTGGGTAAGGTTCATCCGTCATTCCAGACTCCGATCAATGCTATTCTTCTTCAGGCACTTGTGGCGATTGCTATGATTATGCTGGCAAGTCCCGATCAGATTACGGACTTTGCTATTTTTAGTGTTTACATTTTCTATACCTTGGCTTTTTTTGCCATATTTATTTTGAGAAAAAAACAGCCTTCATATGAAGGATACCGAACGCCACTTTATCCGATTGTGCCTTTGATTGCAGTGGTGAGCTCTCTTTATATTTTAATCAATACGGTGATGATACAGACCAAGATTGCTTTGATTTCTATAGTGATCACTGCATTTGGCTTGCCGATCTATTTATTATTGAGAAAAGGAAATAAATGAAATTATTCTTAATTATTTATTTAGCAAGTATATCTTTGTTCGCTCAAGACACTTCTCAAGTAAATAAAGACGATAAGCCACAAGATGAAAAGGAAAATTTTTTTACTCCTCAGGTTTTAAAAAACAAAGAAGCTTTGGAAGAAGAAGACAATCTGAACCTGCTAAGACATCAACCGCTTTATTTTGCCTATGGAGACCCTAGCTCCAAAGTCCAGCTGAGCTTTAAATATAGAATTATAAAAGATACGCCAATCTATTTTGCTTATACACAGATCATGTTTTGGGACTTAAAAGAAGATTCTAAACCTTTTAAAGATTCCACTTACAATCCGGAATTTATTTATACCTACGACCTCGAAAAGAAAATTTTCTTAGACGCTATTGATTTTGGTATTTGGGAACACAATTCCAACGGAAAATCAGGAGATGAATCTAGATCTTTTGAAAGAGCATTTGTAAGGTTAAATTTTGCTAGAGAATTTAAAGATGTGCTTTTTAAGTTTTCAACAAAAATTGGCTATATATATGGTTTAGATAAAACAAATGACGACATTAGAGATTATATCAGCCCGCTCGAACTCAAATTTTCTTTGATTGGAGTATTTCAGGGATGGACCATGGATCGGAGTAGCTTTGATTTGCGTTATTTCCCAGGCGGAGATTGGGCTCAAGACTGGGGCCGCGGCGGCTATGAACTCAGTACGAGTTTTAGATTTGGTGGACTTTCTATCGTTCCGGCATTCTACATGCAATATTTTAGAGGCTACGCTGAATCCCTTATCAATTACAATGAACGTGTAAGTGAATTCCGGGCTGGATTTATTTTCTAAACGCTGTTAGCGTAAGCAATGTCTATTTTTAAACACCTCCCAGTTTTGGGATGGAATGGCTTTTTTGAAAATCAAATCGAAGAAAACACTCCACTGGTTCCAGCCAGAGTCATTGGACAAGAAAAAAGCAGTTACAAAATTCAACTGTCTGATCAAATCACAAAGCAAGCCGTGGTTTTGGGAAAATTTCGTCACGAAGTTGCTGAAAAATCTGAGTTTCCTGCGGTAGGGGATTGGGTATTGATCGCTCCTAATTTAACTAGTGATACTTCAATCATTCATAAGGTTCTCGACAGAAAATCTTGTTTATCGAGAAAAGTCGCCGGAAATGAAATGGAAGAGCAGGTAATTGCTTCTAATGTCGATTATGTTTTTATCGCGACTTCGCTTAATTCGGATTTAAACATCAATAGAATCGAGCGTTACTTGAAACTCGTCTGGGACAGTAAAGCAATTCCCGTCATTGTTCTCACCAAGAGCGATCTCTGTACGGATCTTGAAGAAAGATTAAGAGAGATCGAAAAAATAAGCATCGGTGTGGATAAAGTTGTGACTAGCTGTATGAACGATGAAGGTTTAGAAGAAATAAAAAAATATTTCTTACCTCACAACACGAATGTGATCGTGGGTTCGTCAGGAGTCGGGAAGTCTACGCTGGTGAATTCTCTATTTGGTGAAATCAAAGTGAAAACCCAAGGTATTCGCGATGACGATGATAAAGGAAAGCATACGACAACGTCGAGATACTTATTCCTCATGCCTTTTGGTGGAATGATGATCGATACACCAGGAATGAGAGAGCTCCAACTCTGGGGCAATGATGAGGGCTTAGAAAAGCAATTTGAAGATATCGAAGATCTTAAACTTCAATGTAAGTTCACCAATTGCAATCACAACGCCGAGCCAGGCTGTGCGATTCAAGCGGGATTAACAACTGGGACATTGGATAGCGATCATTGGAACAGTTATTTGAAGATGAAAAAAGAACTCGAGTTCATTCAAGCCAAATTGGATAAAGGTCTCCAATCGGAGAGAAAGAGTAAGTGGAAGAAGATCCACAAGACGGCTAAAGAGCATGTGAAAAATAAAAAATCCGGAAAAAATTTTTAATCAAAAAAATATGGGAGCTAGCCTTCAGGATAAATCCGGCTGTCTAACTCCCATACCACAACATTGGAAACAAAAACATGCATGAGGAGTGTAAACTCATGCACACTGCTTACATAAGACTTAAGCAGATTTTTGAGACTTAATACCATCATGTTTTAAAGCATTTTGAACTGCTGGGCGATTTTGAATAGTTTCAAAGTAGCCCATGATTTTTGGCCATTTTGTTAAATCCATACCAACGCTTTCTGACCATCTCACAACTGTAAACAGGTAAGCATCAGCAACTGTGAATTGAGCGCCCATTAAGAATGTCTTTCCATTGATTCTTTCAGCAAGGTAATCAAATCTTGTAGCCAATTCTTTTTTAGCATGAGCTTTTGCATCGTCAGAAAATCCTGGCTTTACAAGAGGTCTAAAGTTTCCATGGATTTCTGTAGCTACGAAGTTTAACCATTCTTGGCAACGGTATCTTTCGATTGTTCCACTTTTTGGAATTAAATTTTTTGCTGGAACTTGATCAGCAAGATATTGCATGATCACAGCGCCTTCAGTTAAAATTTCTTTATTGTCTAATTCCAAAGCTGGAACATAACCTTTTAGGTTAATCGTTTTGAAGTCTTTTCCACCTTCTGTTTTTCTTGTCTTGAGATCCACCTTTTCAGATTGGTATGTGATCCCGGTTTCTTCGAGAACGATACGTGAAGCTAGAGAACATGCTCCTGAGGTATAGTATAATTTCATTAATTGCTCCTTTGGTTTGCACTAAGAATTAAAATCTCTTAGTGTGATTTGCTCTAGAGATACTAAAGCTCAGGGCGTACCACTTCAACGTGACCCAGACCATTTTTCGGAGAAAAATTGTGAACATTTCCACACATAAAAAAGCAATGCAGCACTTCAAAAAAGTAGATCCCGATTTATACAAACAAATTAGACATTTGAAAGTTGACGCGATTGTTCCTAAAAAAAGTTTAACGCCGGACGCCTATTTGGTGCGTTCTATTATATCGCAGCAAATTAGTACTAAAGCCGCGGCCTCAATATTAAAAAAATTTCTAGATTTATTTCCTAAACAAGAATTGTGTCATGCACATCTCGCCTCACTTACAGATGAGCAGCTTCGTGGAGCGGGATTGTCTCGAGGTAAAACTGTATACATAAGAGATCTTTCTACAAGATTTTTAAATGGAGAACTTCCCGATCATAATAAAATTAAAAAAATGTCTGACGAAGAGATCATCGAATCCTTCGTTAAAGTAAAAGGCATTGGAGTTTGGACGGTACAAATGCTTTTAATTTTCTTTTTGAGAAGAAAAGATGTTTGGCCTGTTGGTGATCTAGGTGTACAAAAAGGTTTTCAAATTGTTTTTAACAAACGAAAGCTACCGAATAAAAAAGAAATGGAAAAACGAGGAAAGAAATGGGCGCCGTACAGATCCGTTGCCGCTCTGTACTTGTGGAGAGCTACAGACTCAGAATAGGAAGTCTTCTAGATTCAATCACGTTATGGTGAATTGATTTTAGTTTATCGTAATTTTGATGACCATCAGCGATCAATAAAATATCAATACCTAAATTCTTACCGACAGCATGATCGTGATCTGTGTCACCAATCATAATGGTTTTAGAAAGATCCTTGCCAGAAACTTCAAGAAGCTGTCTGCCTCTTTCAATTTTACTCGCGGCATAGAAATCACCTAGGCCAAAAATATTATCGAAGAGATGATCAATATTTAAAAATTTTGTAATGTCATTCAGATGACCTTGTTGTCCAGCGGATAAAATGGATTGCATCTTTTGATTTTTGATTGCAGTGAGAATATCTGGAGTACCTTCAAAAAGTTGAGCGAGGTGAGCACGTTTGTGATTGTACTCTTGAACAAAGCGATCGCATAGATAATCAAAAGAAACTTTCTCGAGATCAAAACCTACATCTTTGTAATACTCCATTACAGGAAAGCGGAATACATTTTTATATTGGTCGTTGGTTACTCTAGGAATATTGTGTTCATCAAGAAGTGCCCCAAGAGCGTCAACTGCGATATCCAAATCATCAAGAAGGGTGCCGTTCCAGTCCCAAATGACATGTTCATAAGAAGAAACTTTATTTAAAATAATCTCTTTAAATGGTACATTTTCCTGTAGATTCATGGGGCGTTGATAACACTACAGAATATCTTTGTAAATTGAATTCCTATCTACTTTTTATTTCCTAATATAACTCCTGAGATAACCAGCAAAAGAGCTAAAATTAGGACAACACTTGGACTTTGCTTTAGGGTGAAAGTGAGTAAAGCCGTTGAAATCACAGGGGTAAAGTAAGATATGGGCGCAACCGAGATCGCCCCCATTTTTTTGATAGCAAAATCCCAAAGATAGAATGCCGCACCTAGAGGCCCGATTCCGATTATAAAAATAAAAATCCAATCCTGTTGAGTGGGGTGAAACCTTTCACCTATGAAGTAAGAAATTAAAAGGCAAATAATTCCAGAAGCAAAACAATAAATCCCAGTTTGCCATACTGAAAACTGAGTATTCGAAAGACCCAAAGAGAAAGTCGCCCAAATGATCGCCGAAAATAACGAAAAGAGATAACCAATCTGCAAGACCGATTCTTGTGAGATGCCTTTGGAAGCAATGGCGATCACGGCGCCTGTAAAGCCAAGAACTGCCCCCATCAATTGAAACTTTGTAAGTGGTTTCTTAATCATAAAAGGAGCAAGTAAAATTATTAAGAGTGGCCAGAGATAATTTACGAGATTGGTTTCTATTGCAGGTGCATTTCTCAACCCTAAAAAATAAAATATATGAAAGCCTGCAATGCCATAAATGCCAAATAGAATATTTTTAATGTCCAGTTTCCAGTCGTTGATTTTGTGTACCGATATTAAGGAGCCGATCAGCAAAGAAGCTCCTGTTAAAAAAAATGCAGGGACATTTGCAACAAAAGTAGAAAGACTGGCAAGACTGGCCCAAAGAAGTATGGATAAAAATGCTGCTCCAAAAGCTGAGTATCTAGAAATCATATGAGTAAAATTACCACTTCCCTGAGGCTTTTGGGTACAGTTGTTTAACGAATCAGATCAATACGGTAATCGCTCAGCGGAATAATAGTGTATATTTGTAAATCAACAATAGCTTTGAATATAATCCAACATATGAGTAACGCTGACAGGCTTTCTCAATACGCCAGCAGCGCCTTCTGGAGTTTCGATATTATTAGAAACAGCTGACACCACAAGTACAGGGAGTTCTGCTAATTCTTTTATTTGAGCTTTTTTCCACTCCATAAACTGCCAACCATCCATTATAGGCATCATGAGGTCTAAAATAACTATGCATGGGGGATTTGATACAATCATTTCTTGAGCTTCTTGGCCATTTTCGGCAGTGAGGACTTCGTACCCTTCGGTTTCCAGACGCTTCTTTAAAAGAAGTCTAATATCAATGTTATCGTCTACAACCAGTATACGATTTATACATGCTTTCTTTTCCATCCCTTTACCTCTCTGTTGTATCTGTTGTAGACACCAGATCTAGCTCAGAATAACACAAATGAAAAATAAACAGTGAGTTTTGGGAAGTTGTTATGGGAATTACACATTTAGTCGTTGAGGCAGTGACTTTTTTTAAGGTATGATCTGAATCATAGAGGTGCCTGTGGATAAGAAAAAATTAGTGGAAGCAATTCTTGGTAAGCTAGAATCAGAACGCTTGATATTGATCGAAGCTGCACGCGCAACCTATGATGCTGCCACTAATGAAGAAAGTAAGCCTGAGAACGAATATGATACGAGAGGATTAGAGGCTTCCTACCTTGCAGGCGCTCAAGCAAAGCGCGTGGCCGATATCGAGGAAGTGATCGCTCTTTGCAAAAGTCTAGAAGTAAAATCCTACACTAACAACTCTCCAATTGGAGCCTCGGCACTAGTCCAGGTAGATTACAATGCAAAGAAAAGCTACGTATTCTTAATGCCAAAAGGTGGGGGAACTCTTGTTACATTTGATAGTAAAACCATTCAAGTGATAGCACCAAATAGTCCTCTGGGAACTTCATTGCTCGGATTAAAAACTGGAGATGTGGCTATGGTAGAAACTGAAGCGGACGTTAAGGAATACGAAATTCTATCGGTTGAATAACTTCCAATCTCTGTTTGTCATAAGAGTTGCTGAGTCTGTGTTCGGGTCAAAAACAATTTTAACATCACCTTTTTCAAGCTGTTTTCTGATTTGTTTTACCTTGCTATCGTGTGGAATTTCGTTAACACCGTAATCGGTTCCCTCTCTCATAATGAAAGCATCAATCATTCCATCGAGTGCATCTGGACTTAAAGCAGTAAGGGGAATTTCGATAGGTGGTTGTTTTTCTTCAGTCATGGCTATAACCAATATAAATCTATTGGAGTTTTGTCATTAGAATTGGACTTAAACTTTACGGCAAATGGCTTTTTAAAATCGATTTTATTTCCGCAGACTAAGTCCTGACTAAATATACTACTGGTTTCAACACTACGTGGGCTGCCAGGCTTATATGTTTTTGAGAAAATTTCATTTAAAGTTCTTACAATAGATTCGTATTCTTGCTCGGACTTGATCATAGCCTTATTTTCATTCTCCCCAATATTAGAGATGTGAACTTCATAATTTTTCAACTCTGATTTATCACTTTTTAAAAAAACATAAAAACAAGAAACTTTATTGAATAGATAAGCTTTATAAGTATCTGCAATTTTTCTATATTCATAACGGTTATAATCATCTTTCGATGATTTTAGAAATCCAACAGAATCAATGAGAGCGCCAGTGAGAGGAATCACGGAAATATGGGCGGTATCTTGGCTAGAATAAAATCTAGATAAATTTTCATCAAGCTCAGAAAATTCAATTTTTTTTGTGATTTCATCTTGAACGTATTTAACATCTGTAATCCTAGAACTGCTTTGCGGGGTAGAATAAAAACCGTCTGTCGTTGCGCAAGCAGATAGGATTAGAATAAATATCACCATGATTGTTTTCATAAATTATGATTTAATTTTTCTTTAAACCAAGCAATCCATTTTTAAGGCCAGTATCTGAAAGATTCATAATGTAAAGCTTAAGCATTGTTTTTGTGAAATCAGCCCCCGCTACCGTTTGTACAGGCTCTTCGTTAATTTGCACTTCGAGTTTATCAGCCAAAAAAGTCAACTGAATGCGATCCTTACTTTTCATTCCTCTTAGTAAACCGAAGAATTTATTGAGATCTTCTCTGTATACATAACCTTTATCCGCGTTTTTAAAGAAACCTTCATTCCAAGCTTCTTTTAACTTGTCCATGCCTACCGACATTAAAAAACGCATATCGATTCTTTTTGGTGTTGTCGCCTCAACAATCACTTTTGGATCTGTCGATGGTGTAGCAACATACAGTCCACCGACATAAACTGAAAGAATGCTCATTGCGGTGCGGATGCCGATACCATTCAATTTTAAAGTCGTAGTACCAACCTTGAGTTCTTCTGGAAAGTTTAAACCCTTCACTTCCTTGGCTTGTGCTCCAATAGCAATTAATGAACAAAAAATAATTGTGAAAAGTTGTTTCATGGAATCTCCTTTGATCATTAAATCATAATATAAAAATGGTTTGAATCAAGACTAGATTAACATATTCATATGGCATTGCGGGACATAGTTCCGCTACGTAGGTCATATTTCTTCTTTAAACTTTCTCTACGCAGCGTGAAGTACTGCTAGAGCTGGCATAGTAGGTGCACTACATATATTTATTACTAACCAACAAAAGGAGAATAAAATGGCACAGCCAAATGAACAAACACCAAAGCGTGAGGATCAATCTCAGAGATCAGATCCGAGCAAATTTGGAGAAAAAGACGGAAACAATCAATCTCGTAATGACAAGAATGATGATACTCGTCAAGACTCCAATCGTAAAGATGTGAAGCCTACGGATATTGTAAGAGAAGCACCAACAAAGAGTCACAGTTAATTTTTTGAGTAAATCTTAAATTAGCAGCAATTCTATTGCTGTTACTCTGGTGGAAGGCAGGCTTTAGTTAGCCTGCCTTCTGTTTTTAGGTTGCTAATTAATCCTCAATAAGTTTGACTTGGAACATTGAGGAGATCACATGACACATTTGTTTTTTACATTAGCATTTTTAATTGTATTTGACGGTGCTAGGGCTCAACCGCGTAAATTAGAGATTCAAGGACACCGTGGTGCTAGAAGCGTAAGGCCAGAGAACACATTGAGTGCGTTTAAGTACGCTTTAGAAAATAAAATAGAAGTTCTTGAGATGGACTTGCAGTACACCAAGGACCATGTTTTGGTTCTTGGACATGATGAAAAATTAAATCCCAATATTTGCTTAGATCCTATGGGGAACAAAATTAAAGCAGATTCAATTTCAGTAAATTCTTTAACTTTAGCAGAGCTTCAAAAGTATGATTGCGGGAGTCTAATCAATCCAAGATTTCCCAAACAAATACCGTCACCTAAAGAAAAAATGCCTACATTTGCGGAAGTGTTAGCTTTGGTGAACAATTACGAAAAATCTCAAGGTATGAAGTACAAACTCAATGTTGAAATCAAGGTTCCTAATGAGTATGTGAAGGCGAATACACCGAGAATGGTGAAAGAGCTCATTGAGGCTGTAAAGAAACATAAAATTTATGATAGAACTGTTCTTCAATCTTTTGATATCGAAGTTTTAGATGTGGCTCGAGCAAAAGATCCAAAGCTTCAGACTTCATTTTTAATTGAAGAAAAAATGGATGTTATTTTAGCGAAATTGAATTTAAAAACTACAAGTGATCTCATTAGAAAATATAAATTTAATATTTTATCTCCAAACTTTAAATTGATGACGAAGGTTCAGGTTAAAGATCTTCAATCACAAGGAATTCAAGTTATTCCTTGGACCGCAAACGATCCACAAGATTGGAAATCACTTCTTGATATGGAAGTCGACGGAATCATTACCGACGATCCTGTGGCGCTCAAAAGTTTTCTCAATTAAAAGATCTCTTAGCTAAAACTAAAAGATGAGTGGGGCAGTAAAATATAACCCTTAATGAACGGGAGGATGGGAATAAGTGAAAGTCTTATCCTCGAGTTCAAATTTTTCTTCAGGATTATCATCATAATCAAAGTAATCGTCTTCATCAAAGTATTGATCTAAATGATCATTGAAGTAATCATCCTTTGGTTCGGAGTAGCCAAATAATATTTTTCCAGTTAGATTTTTTGTATCGAGTTCGCAAAACTCGTAGCAATCAAATTTTTTCATAGAACCCTCCTGCTTATTCAGAATACTCTCATGAAAAATAGAATTCAAATGTCGTTAACGTCACAATTGTGGTGAATTTTTGGAATAAAAAATTCATTCGATATATTCATGATTTAGCGATCTTTTTTTAATAGTCTTGTAAGTTCTCTGTCAAAACCACTTGCAAACTTTGCCTTGTCCTTTGGTCCAAGTGGTGGAGGGCCGCCGCGGAGTTCTCCAAAGCTTCGAAGATCTTGCATAAGATTTCTTGTTGCTAAAACTTCTTTTACATTTTCTTCTGTATAAACATCTCCACGAGGATTGATTGCGACAACGCCTTTATCGACGACAAAGGACGCGAGCGGAATGTCTGCTGTAATAACAAGATCGCCAATCTTACAATTGTCTACGATGAATTTATCAGCCACATCCAAACCATCTTCAACAACTGTGATGGAAATGAGCGGGCTCATCGGTATAAACATATTACTATTGGCAACTAGAGTGACGGGAACGGATCTTTTGATGGAGGCATTAAAGATTATTTCTTTGACCATCTTGGGGCACGCATCTGCATCTATCCATATCATCATAAATTATGCATGCTCCGAGATGGTTTTAACTATCTTGTCTTAACTATTCTTTTACTTTTAGTTTAGAATCATTTTCTTTGATGAAAGCTTGGATCTCATCAGCGATACCAAGAAGTTTAATCCATTGTTCTTTATAAAGAGTTACTGGAAATCTTCCCATACCATAAACTGATAGAGCACCTTTTTCGCTCACTTTCATAGAAAGTGTTCCGCGTGCAGCTGGTTTTTTAAGTGCTGCGTTCTCAGCCTTTAGTCTTTCAATTTCTGCTTTTAAATCGTCTGCCATATGTACCTCGTTGTTATCTGACAAGGCTAGATGACTTCATAATAATGTTCAAGTCCATATTCATTCTCAATTCGAGTTTTAAACACTTGCTCCGTGACACTTTTTGAATTTTTTCCCATTACCACAAGGACAAGGGTCGTTTCTTCCTACCTTTGGGCCGTCTCTTACTACGGTTTCTTGTTTTGCATGATGATGGTTATGGCCCTGACCTTCTTCGTGAGTGTGGGCGTGACCATCAACAAACATCCAAACCCCTTTGTCATTTTTTTTAAACTCCGAAACTTCATGATGATCTAGAGTCTTTCCGCCTTCTTTAAAAGTAGCGGTGAATTCTACGGTGCCTTTAGTGTCTGTTGAAGTTCCTTTCTTAACGGACATGATCTTAAGACCTTTCCACTCCGCATTAGCAGCCCACTCTTTTGAGGCTTGCTCGTCAAAATCTTTTTTAGATTCTGGAGCTAAAGTCTTTTTGATGTAATTGATGTCGCTCATAGTGTAAGCGGTGTACCTTGAGCGCATCAGTTGCTCGGCTGTTTCTGGAAGTTTTTCACCCTTAATATAGGGTCCACAACATTTTGAAAAATCATTATTTGATCCACAAGCACAATTCATAAAAACTCCTTAAAAAATTTTACCAAAAAAACTAAAATCAAAGTCACCACAAGGGTATAAGTTGAATAAATATCTATTAAGGATTATTTAATCAAGTTCATGAAAAAGCCAACAGAGTTTTCGTTAAAAGTGATCAAAGCAATCAAAAGTATTCCAAAAGGTAAGGTTGCTACTTATGGTCAAATCGCCAGAATTGCAGGCAAAGAGCATGCTTCGAGGGGAGTCTCGTGGATTCTTCATTCCTGTTCCAAGAGCCACAGTCTTCCTTGGCAACGAGTACTCAATTCCAAAGGACAGATCTCTTTTCCCATTATGACGAGAAATCACACGCGCCAAATGAATCTTTTGAAAAAGGAAGGCATTGAATTCTCTGAAAACGGACAAATAGATATGACAAAATTTCAGTGGAGCAAGAGAGGCCGGGTTTAGTGTTGTCATTTTTAACACTTTCAAGTACAAAATCTCTTCTATGATCAGCACCGCCAATGTCAGCTTAAGATTCGGAGCTAAAAAGCTCTTTGAAGACGTAAATGTTAAATTTACGCCAGGCAATTGCTATGGCTTAATTGGTGCAAATGGTGCTGGCAAAACAACCTTCTTAAAGATCTTATCGAAAGAAATCGAGCCCAACACCGGGGAAGTGATCATTGATCCCAATCTTCGCATCTCTGTTTTAAAGCAGGATCATTATGCTTTTGATGAGCATACCGTTCTTCAAACTGTATTGATGGGCAATGAAAAGCTCTACAGTATCATGCAGGAAAAAGACAAGATTTATGCGAATCCTAACTTTTCGGAAGCAGATGGAATCAGAGCTTCAGAGCTTGAAATGGAATTCGGAGAATTGAATGGCTGGGAAGCAGAATCGGAAGCGAGCACCATGCTTGCGGGACTCGGAATTGATGAATCTCAACATCAAAAATTAATGAGCGAACTTGTCGGAGGAGAAAAAGTTAAAGTTCTTCTTGCTCAAGCATTGTTCGGTCAGCCCGACATCCTACTTCTGGATGAGCCCACGAACCATTTGGATATTTATGCAATCAAGTGGCTAGAGGAGTTTTTACTAAAATTTGAAAATACAGTTATCGTAATCTCCCATGATAGATATTTTTTAAATCGCGTATGCACACACATGGCAGATATTGATTTTTCAAAAGTGACAACCTTCACAGGAAATTATGACTTCTGGAGACAGGCAAGCGAACTCAATCAAAGATTATTATCTGCGCAAAACAAAAAGAGCACGGATAAAGCAGAAGAACTCAAAGCCTTCATTCAAAGATTCAGTGCGAATGCTTCAAAATCCAAACAGGCTTCGTCTCGTCAAAAACAATTAGAGAAGCTCACATTCAATGACATGCCTATATCTTCACGTAAACAGCCTTACGTTGGTTTTGATCTTAAAAGAGAATTGGGCAATGATGTTCTAGCTGTAGAGGGGATTTCGAAAACTTTCGAGGGTTCGCCTTTACTTAAAAACATAAGTTTTATGATGAAGAAGGGCGACAAGATCGCTCTTCTTGGCAAAAACGATTTAGCCAAGACTATACTTTTAGATATTCTTGCAGGTGAGGCGAAAGCAGATTCAGGAACTTTTGCTTGGGGAACAACAACTACAAGAAGTTATTTTCCGACAGAGAATTCAAAATATTTTTCGGGCGATGAAGACTCATTAGTGGATTGGCTGAGACAATATTCCGAAGACAAAGATGAATCATTCATACGTGGCTTCTTGGGAAAGATGCTATTCAGTGGAGCTGATGCTCTTAAGAAACCAAGAGTTTTGTCTGGTGGTGAGAAAGTGCGCTGTATGCTATCCAAGATGATGCTTTCTGGAGCTAATGTATTATTATTAGATGGTCCCACTGCGCATTTGGATTTAGAAAGCATTACGGCGGTCAATGAGGGCATTTCTAGATACAAAGGCAGTGTTATATTTACCTCTCATGATCATGAATTTATCCAAACCGTGGCTAATAGAATAATCGAAATTGATACAGGCATTATCTATGACAATCATATTACATATGAAGAATATGTAGACATGAAAAAAGCTAAATCATAAAATTGCATTAGTATTCGAAGGTTCGAACCTACCGCAAAAGGGGCTTTTTTCCACCCCAATTCTCAAGACAATTGATTCAAAAAAACACAGTCTTAAAATTAAACAAAATAATTATTAACAATTATTATTTACGTCCGATGAAATAATATCGAGGTAAATTATGGCACGCATATTGATTGTAGACGATTCTAAAGAAATTTTGGATTTGGCAAAAATGTTTTTATCAGATTCCGGGCACGAGGTGCTGACAGCAGCCAATGCAATGGATGCCATGGAGCTTTTGAATACTTATAGAATTGATCTTGGAATTTTTGATATAGAAATGCCCTATACCAATGGATTTCAGCTTTCAGAAACATTAAAGAACAGCATGAGATATAAATTCTTTCCAATTGTGTTTATGACCGGGAGAAAAGAAAAAAAAGATGTGGAGCGCGCTATGAAGGTTAAGGCTGAAGGCTATATTTTAAAACCTATTGAAAAAGATAAACTCAATGAAGCTATAGATTTTGTTATTAACAAAATTTCCCCATCGAAATATCCAAATGTCGAAATTTCCAAGACGGTTTTATCAGAAAATGCCCAGGTGATTAAAAAAGAGCCAATAAAAATAAAATCCATTTCAGATGTTGGGCTTCTTGCTGAAAGCACCAATCGTTTCAAGATTGACGAGGTGCTAGAACTCAATTCAAGTCTTTTTCATGAGGTTGGAATCCCGCCGGTTGCATTTCGCGTAGCTAATATTAGAGAAATGGTAACGGGCATCTGGGAAGTTAAACTCGTTTTTATCGGCTTAAACTATGAATCAGTTCAGAAACTACGATCTTGGATTTTATCTCAAGACATAAAGAATATCGCCTCTTAAGGAAACAAAAATATGTCAGCTGCAAAAAAATTATCTCCCGTAATAATCGTGGATAAGGCTTTAGAAGAGATTATGGTTAACTTTGTTCAGAACCGAATCAATGATCTCACGGCTATAGAGACGGCAGTCTTCAAAGGAGATTGGGAGGAAGCCAGGCGCTATGCACACATTGTTGCAGGTGTATCTGGTGGTTATGGCTTTACTGAGCTCGGTGAGCAGGCAAGACTTATTGAGAAATATATTGAATCAAAAGACAGAGATAAAATTATAGCCTCTATCTTTTATCTTAAAGACTATTTAAAAATTGTAACTGTGATCTATAATTAACTACAACAGCTCAAAGAGCCGTTGTTTCAAGATCTAAAAGCAAGACGTTCTTCTAGCGGTATATTAATACCATTAATTTATATAAATTCCTGTGATCCATATAAGACTCGGGTAAATAATCCCGATATAGGGATCCAATTCATAAAATTGCTCAGATGTTGTGCATGGGTATACTGTATTCTTTTATCTAAGTAATAAATTTTGTTTACATACATTAAATAATTATTAATAAATAAATATTGTTAAATAATAAACATGCAAGAAAGAAAAATGAAATGGAATTCAACACGCTAGCCTCTAATATAGGCAAAAACATAAAGTATTATAGAAAACAATTGGGTCTCTCACAGAGTCAGGCTTGTAAGAAAGTCTCTTGTGATAAGAGATTTTATCAGAGGATTGAAGCTGGAAAGGCAGGGCTCACGCTTCGCACGCTGCTTAAAATTTCTTTAGCTCTTGGCATGCCGATCTGCGAACTCTTTAAGATGGATATCATTGAGAGTGAAAATCAGAGTGAGAAAAATGATTCTTAATGTTTGTTCTTATTTTGTTTCCAACAATAAGTTTTAAATTCGCAGAGATAAGGGCGTTTGCAGCGCTCACCGGTTCTTTCGATGGGCTCGGAAGTTGTATTGAGCTTGGCTTGGTAGGTTTTGATATTCTCGGCAATTTGATTGCTATGACTAACGATATCGCTGTCCAGAGCATACATTACGAATTTTCCAGTGCTGTCTAACTTTCCTTTGGGAGAAAAACCTCTGGTCGGAATCATGATGTAAGATTTTTGAATTTGGATTCCCGATCCGTCAAGCACCCACTTTTGAATTGCAACATCATCATAATGAGGATTGGGCTTGACGTTACTGGAGGATTTAACTTCGATAAGATTCCAGGTGCCATCATTATTATTTTCTAAGATATCAACTCGTACTAAAACATCATTATGTAAAAATGCTCCTTCAAAAATTGCTGGTGGATTTTTGCCCAAAGCCTTTTTAGTTTCGGCTAATGCAAGAGCACCCTCTTCTCTTGGCACATCAATTAGTACTCCATTGGGAAAGCTTTCCGTTGCGCGTTTCCCAACGCCGTGTCCGTAGTCAAAGAGTCTTTTTCTGTAGCTGTCGATGGGGTCTTGTGCTTCGGGCTTATGGAAGTGCAGCCAGAGGGCTTTTGCACAATTTTTGCCCTTACAGTATAGAGTTTTTGATAAACGATAGGTTTGTGACATATAGTTGTGTTACTATAATCGGACTATAAAAGGCATATCAATGAATACCATTCGAATCATAATTTTTATAAACATCCTGGTGTTCCTCGCTTGGAATATCCCGCTTCCAGTCATAGATTCTGACTTTATGCCTCTTAACTTTCTAATCAGTTGGGATGCGCTGTCAGAAGGACGATATTGGACACTCGTTACATCAGCGTTTTCGCACAATATGTTTTTGCATATTTTCCTTAATATGTACGTACTTTATAGCTTTGGTAATGTGATTTTAATGACCATTGGTCTTAAGAGATTCTTGTGGTTTTATTTTGTTGCTGGAATTTTTAGTTCTTTTGCTCACGCTGCTGTTTCGGCGTTTATCTTGGGACAACCCGAGCTTCCGGCACTTGGCGCTTCCGGTGCAATTGCGGGAATTATACTTTTATTCTCCTTACTGTATCCAAAAGAGAAAATTTTAATCATGGGGATTATCCCGCTTCCAGCGATCTGGGGAGCTGTAGCATTCATTGGTCTTGATATCTGGGGCCTGGTTGCGCAAGCGGGCGGCCACGGCCTTCCTATCGGTCACGGAGCCCATCTCGGCGGGGCCCTCATCGGAATTTTATACTATCTGTATTTAAGAAAATTTTTAAGGAGCAGAATAGTATAACAAGTCAGCGTCCATTTGAAAATATCTTGATCATAAAAATGTGGTTTTAGAATCAATGTTCATCCATTTTATTTAAAGTATCATTAAATTCTGAAATAATCATATGAACACTTAGATCCTGGTTTGGAAATTGTTTTAGAATACTTTGTAATCTCCATCTAAACACCATATTAACATCTTTGCCCCAATTCCATGTTTCAGGCATTGGACGCACAGGTATTTTTTGTTCTTGGAAATAGAAGGGTTGTTTTAAATCTCCTAAAAAATCAGACGTATATATTCCTGATGAAAATTTTTCTTGTTTATTTAAAAGAATATGTGAGAAATCAACAGTTAAGCTATCAAACAGTGCAACCTGATTATCAATGATCTTGGCAACACGCTTTTTAAATACTGTTGAACGGGATAGTATCGGATCATTTAAAAGCATTAGTAAGAAGCTAAATCTCATCTGCATTTTAATGAGAATGTTTTTAGGTAAAAATAGAGCACCAAATAAATGAACCGATGTATCATGAATAAATATTTTTGAATCTAATCCAATTGGAAATAATCCGTCGACAATGTATTTAGCATAAATGATATCTGGTATGATCTTACCTGGAACTAAAACAACACGTAATCCTGAGATTCTATTTTGGTTTGGAAATGAATCAATCAAATTGTTGAGGGTGCTTTCATCGGGAATAAGGTATGTATCGCGATCTAATAATTTAAATCCAAGTACTGAGGCATAGTCAGGATATTTTCTTATTAGATCTCTTATGCTTCCTCTATAAAAACCGGATGCTTTAGAGTTTAAATCCACCGTCACAGCTATTTTATTAGGATATCTACGAATAGATCCCAGTTGATACGGTTTTTCATTAATCCTTTCAAACCATATATTTTCTGTAACAAATTCAGAATTTGATCCATTTGATCCAAACAACTTAACACATAAACCTACAGACAAATTTGGTTCAGCAGATGTTGTATTCGTTGACACTACTGTCATAACAACAAGAATTAAAACCATCTGTAGCAATGATCGTTGATAAAAAAGTTTCATATATTGTTATAAATGAAATTAATATGCCAAAATTCAATGCAGCTTTATTGCAACAGTTTTTACTATATCGATTTCTAATGATTACTAGCTTAAAACTTACAGACTACTTGGTTGCATCCTAAATATACGATCTGTAACAAGCTTATGATGTTGGAAGCACAGAAGTCTCAAATTCTGAACTGTGGTTTCGCCATTAAATGCCACCGGTCTTATGTGATCGTACTGTATTAAATGTTTGGAATTGCATCTTCGCTTAGTTTCCCGATAAGTGAAAGTGCAACATCCTTTATCTCTCATATATACTTCTTGCTTGATAGTTCCTGGAATATAGCGGTTGGTAGGTTTACACATTTTTCGATTCGTAGAATTTGAGATTTCTTTTGATAAAGTTCCAACAACATTTTTATTTATCTCTGGTCTTTCTTTTGCTTCTTCTTTTAATTCCACTTGTTGCGAGGTAGAAGCTCTGCGTTGTGATGGGTCTTTCTTTTTTATGACCATATCACACATAAGCTCTAAGAGTTTGTTCAAGTCTCCCTCAGGATTTTGATGAGAGAGTAAGTTTTTAACTTGGTCTATTTTATCTTTAAGATCCTTTTTTATAGTGAGTTTAAGCTCCGTATATTCTTCGCTGATTATTCTCTCCTTTGATCTTGCAATTATAGGTTCAGGAGAGAACTTGATCAGTTCGAGCTCACATTCTCTTGTGGATTTATTCTCTATCTTTTGAACGAGTTCTTTCTTTTCTAAAAGATTTAAGGGTTTTTCATCTTTATAAGCCTGTCTAATAAAGCTTTGAATTTTTGCCGCATTAGAAAGACTCAAAGAACCTTCTTTGATTTTAGCTTCAACTTCAGGAAGGTCACGAATTAATCTCATGGCAGATATTCTTCTTTGGGCTTGGGACTCAGAGTACTTTAGTTCTCTTAAACAATATTCAAAAAGACTTGAAAACCCCATTTCCAAATGAAGTTTTCTGATTTCGATCTCCCTTAAATGATGAAGGATCTCTGTAGTTGTTTTTCTTTCTTCCGTAGAAAGTCTTTTAGCGTTTTCTAGTAGGCCTTGATTTGAAAAATGTTTTAAGTTCATGGGGATCTCCTTTGAGTAAGAGAGAACATAACATGGATTTTAAAACTTAAAGATTTGAGAGATTTAAAAATTGAAATACATATTGATAAAATAATATTAGACGCACATAAAGGCTTTCTATTAACCACAGCGAAGATAAAATTAAAAACAAAAGGAAATATAAAAATAACTAAATGTAGTTCATTTAATCCATCAAAAAGCTCGTCAACTTTATTTTGAAATATTAAAAAAATATTTTTTAAATAACGCAATTGAGACACGTAAAGGTGCAGGGCACTTTTTGCTCCCTTTTGGTTTCAAAATAAAAAGCCGACTCCTTTCAAGTCGGCTTTTTATTTTCTAACAGCAAAGTCCAAGAGAATATTATTATCGTCTTGCTGTTACTTGGTCGAAACTGATCGAGTTGATCTCGGTAGCACGCTGATCAATAGCTCTTACGCGATTCACAAATCTATCACCCAAGATTTTTTTAGGGCTGATATTGAGTGGATGAATTGGAATCGATTGCATTATTTGTTCCAGATGATATTCGGGCTCAACGGGAACAAGTATTTGCTCGCGATCCAAGTGTAGAGCTGGAGGAGATGCTACCATAGCGACGATGATTGCGCTTGTCGTTGTCATGGGTTCCTCCTTTGTTGGTCGTTTCACCTTTGATTCTATCAACGATAAAGCAAATAGAATTTTTCGATAACGCCACAACTCTCAAAAGCTTTGTATGAGAGCAAAGTGTCTCTTAATAAGATAATGTTAAGATATCGATATAATAACGTGCTGGATTGATATGGGTTAATTTCTTAAAAATGGTTGAGGGTGTTTATACAAATAATAAAGAGTGAATGCGCCATAGAGGAAAAAGAAGATAGAAAAATTAAAAAAGCACCCTATAAGATAAAATGCTGCAATCGACATGATGTATTTTCGTGCCCAATTTTTGTAGTCTGATAAATAGTAATAAGCCAAAAAATCAAAAATTAAAAAGGCAAGCAACAAAAGTGTACCAGTTCTTTGTAATGTGGAAACCATGGATGCGATATCTAAATCTTGTGTCGCTAAACCATTTTTCTCGATCATGGTGTTGATGGATTTATTATCGTTTAATTCTTTCCAAAATCCATAAACGCTATAGCTATCTAGAATAACTCCAGCAAAGATTATAAATTGAAGAATCGACGCCGAATTTGTTGGCTTTTGGCTCATGCATAAATATTACGCCTTATCACGCCACATGACAACGCGAGATTTAGTTCGATTATAGAAACAAGTAGTGGCAATATAAAATTCATGAATACAACATCTGATATTGTCTCCGTCGCTCAGCTCAATAAAACTTACGCACCAGATTTCAAAGCTCTAAAGAATATCAATTTAAATATTCGAAAGGGTGAGATCTTTGCCCTTCTTGGTCCCAATGGCGCGGGGAAAACCACGCTCATCAATGTGATCTGCGGAATCGTAAATCCTACAAGTGGGAAAATCACTGTTGATGGTAGCGATATCATTCATGATTACAGAAAGTCTCGTTCGAAAGTGGGGTTGGTACCTCAAGAGTTAACTATCGATATGTTTGAAACGGTGTGGGATACTGTGAACTTCAGCCGCGGACTTTTTGGTAAGCCCAAAAATCATGCCTATGTCGAAAAAATCTTAAAAGACCTATCTCTTTGGGACAAAAAGAACAACAAGGCCATGTCACTCTCTGGCGGAATGAAGAGAAGAGTGATGATTGCAAAAGCATTATCTCATGAACCAGAAATTCTATTCTTAGATGAACCCAGTGCGGGCGTGGATGTCGAACTTCGTCGGGACATGTGGGAAATGGTAAGAAAGCTTCGCCAAAGTGGAGTCACAATCATTTTAACTACACATTATATCGAAGAAGCTGAAGAAATGGCGGATCGTATTGGTGTTATCAGTAAGGGTGAAATTATCTTAGTGGAAGATAAGAAAGCTTTAATGAAAAAATTGGGTAAAAAACAGTTAATGCTAAATTTACAAAATCCACTGAGTCAATTGCCATCACAGTTACAAAGTCACAGTCTTGAGCTTTCCGAAGACAAATTGCAATTGATCTACACCTTTGATTCTCAAGCAGAAGAAACGGGAATCGCGCAACTTTTAAGAAAGCTTGCCGAAGCGGGAATTGATTTCAAAGATCTCAAAACAACAGAGAGTTCTCTCGAAGAAATTTTCGTTAAACTTGTCGGAGGTCGCAAATGAATTTCCACGCCGTAAAATCCATTTATTGGTTTGAGTTAGCGAGATTTTTTAGAACGCTTTTCCAGAGCATTGCTTCTCCGGTTTTATCGACCTCACTTTACTTTATTGTATTTGGTTCAGCAATTGGCTCTCGGATGACAGAAATTGATGGTATCAGTTATGGAGCATTCATTGTTCCTGGATTGATTATGCTTTCGGTTTTAACCGAAAGTATTTCCAATGCCTCCTTTGGAATTTATATGCCAAAATATGCAGGAACCATTTATGAAGTGTTATCGGCACCAATTTCTGCTTTTGAAATTGTCATGGGTTACGTGGGCGCGGCGGCGACGAAGTCTATTCTTCTAGGGGTGATAATTCTAGTGACGGCGAGGCTATTTGTGGATTTCACCGTAGTTCATCCTATTTGGATGTTGACGTTTTTGGTTTTAACATCTGTATCCTTTAGTTTGTTTGGATTCATTATTGGTCTGTGGGCGGACGGCTTCGAAAAACTTCAAGTTGTTCCCTTGATGATAATTACACCACTCACTTTCTTAGGCGGAAGTTTTTATTCGATAAAAATGCTTCCTGAATTTTGGCAAAAAGTAACACTATTTAATCCGGTTGTTTATTTGATCAATGGATTCAGATGGAGCTTTTACGGAGTTTCAGATTTTAATGTGAACACAAGTATCCTTATGATCAGTATTTTCTTGGGATTGTGCCTGGTGGCTGTATGGGGTATTTTTAGAACTGGTTACAAGATTAAGAATTAACTAAATACTTTCGATCAAACCAGAATGATCCAAATGGAATCGAAGACATAATCACGGCCAAAAGAGTTTTCTTAGCGGGCCACTTGTGATTGATCACGATGGTTAAAAGCGTATACATGTACATTAAAAATAAAATTCCATGAATGCTTCCTACTATTTTCACCGCTTCCGGATATCCAAAAATTCTTTTTAAAGGCATTGCGATAAACATTAAAACAAGAAGTGATGATCCTTCAGCTAGAGCCAGAATTCGAAAATATTTAAGATCTAAATTATTTAAAGGAACCATTTGAATAAATCCCTTCCATAAATAAGTCCAGGCCAAGGAATGGCCGAGCTCACAATCACAAAAACAAGTCCGAATACTATAGAGTAAATTTTAAATCTTTTTTCTTCCGGAGATTTTCTTGCGCGGGCCTTGCCTATATGAAATAAACCCAAGGCAAAAATCATGGTGAGACCATGGCGGATAGTGAAGAATGAAATCACATTATTTTGAAGAGCGGCTCCAGGATCCGCGAATACGGCTTTGGTGAGTGGGCTTCCGGCAAGCCATAAAATAAATCCAAATAGAATTTGATAATTAAAAATCTGATCAAAGGCCCAAATGAAATTAGTATCGGAATGCTTCCATGGCTTTTTCTTTAGCCAACCGTAAGTGGATCTAAAGAAAAAATAAATAATACTTAAATAAACAATCCAGCGAAACCAAGAATGAACAAATAATATGGGCTCGTACACGTTGAGTACCTCGAGTAAGTGTAGGAGGGAGTAAACATCATTCAGTTGTTTGACGCAACAGTTAGTATGTTATAAATTAACTATAACAGTACACATGAAATGGGAAGTCCGTGGAAAAAATAAAGAAAGTATACGCAATTGTTAAACAATCACTCAATGGAGAGCAGCAAGATTATACAAAAGGCAGCATTTCGATGGCCGTGGTATTACTAGCTATTCCAATGATCTTGGAATTGAGTTTAGAGAGTGTATTTGCAATTGTGGATATGTTTTTTGTCAGCAAATTAGGCGCAAGCGCCATTGCTACGGTTGGTCTCACAGAATCTGTAATTACGATTGTCTATTCTATTGGTATGGGGCTTAGCATGGGGGCAACCGCGATTGTTGCAAGGCGTGTAGGAGAAAAAAATCTAGAAGGAGCTGCCCACGCGGGGGCTCAAGCCATTCTGATATCAATTGCGATTTCTGCAATTCTTGGAATTGTAGGGGTTATCTATGCTTCAGAAATTCTAAGATTTATGGGTGCAGGAGAAGACGTTATTCGCGACGGAACTATATTTGCCCAAATCATGTTTGGCGGAAGTTATGCAATCATTCTTTTATTCTTAATTAACGGTGTGTTTCGGGGCGCCGGTGACGCCGCAATGGCAATGAAAAGTTTGTGGATAGCAAGTATTCTGAACATCATATTGTGTCCAATTTTTATTCATTTTTTTGGTTTGAAAGGTGCGGCGATTGCTACTCTCGTTGGCAGAAGTAGTGGTGTGCTCTATCAAACTTTTCATCTTTTTAGCGGAAAAAGACTTTCACTTAAATTTGAACTTCGTCATTTTGGATTGGATTTTCCAATCGTTAGATCAATGATCAATATTTCTTGGCCTGCAAGTTTACAGATGATTATAGCCAGTGGAAGTTGGATTGTGCTGACCAAATTAGTAGCTGAAACCGGAGGAACAGACGCAACCGCGGGATATCAAATAGCTTTAAGAAATTTTGTATTCTTTATTTTGCCCGCTTGGGGCTTAAGTAATGCAGCAGCGACTCTGGTTGGACAAAATCTCGGTGCAAAGCAATTTGAAAGAGCCGAGCAAAGCGTAATGCTCACGGCAAAATACAATGCGATCTTTATGTTCTTTGTAACGCTGCTATTTTTATTCTTTGCTGAACCTATCGTTTCGTTCTTTACAAACGATGAAGCTGTTCTTGCCTATGGAACTCGTGCATTACAGATTATTGGCTCGGGGTATGTTTTCTACGGAATAGGGATGGTAATGGTGCAGGCCTTAAATGGTGCTGGCGATACTAAGACTCCCACTTTGATTAATTTCTTCTGCTTTTGGCTGTTACAAATTCCGTTAGCGTATTTTTTAGCAAAAGGTTTAGATCTTAAAGCCTCTGGAGTGATGATCGCGGTCCCTGTTTCAGAAGTTTTTATTGCCATCATTGCATGGTATTATTTTAAAAAAGGTAAATGGAAAGAAGTTAAAGTTTAATTTTTATGACGAATCATCGTGTGCGAGAAATTCGAAGGAGATATGGCAACTATGAGTGACAATGCAAATCAAATTGATCCCAGTCCTTTTAAAAGTTTAGGTGCCATCGTGGCGGGTTTTATTGCAACGGTAGTGATCACTACGCTAGTGGATATGATTATGCATCAGACGGGAGTGTTTCCATCTTTTGATGTTGTGATGTCTGATGAGCTTTTTATGTTGGCATTGTTTTATAGAATTATTTTAAATTCTTTTGGTTGTTTTATTGCAGCAAAGCTTGCTCCGTACTTTCCGATGAAACACGCTTTTGCCCTCGGAATATTTGGTATGATCATGGCAGGCGTAGGCGCGTACATGATGTGGGATAAGGGGCCGGCGTGGTATTCGATCGCCAATATCGTGATTGCACTTCCCTGTGCGTGGATCGGTGGAAAACTGTACGAAAAACAAAGCAAGAAATCATCTGGTGACAGATAAAATATTTTTTGATTTAGTAGCCACGTTCATATGAAAAATACATCCAAGGAGATACAATGGAAAAATTAAAACAATTTACACGCAATTCAGATTTGGGATTATTGATTTTTAGATTATTTGTGGGTCTGGCAATGGCATTGACTCATGGTTTGGGAAAGCTTCCACCACCTGAAAGATTGGTTGAGGGATTAACATCTATGGGGCTTCCAATGCCAGGAATTATGTCATGGGTAGTGGCGCTTGCAGAATTCGGCGGCGGACTCTTAATCGCAGTTGGATTGTGTACAAGATTTGCGGCAGCAATTTTGGGTTTTACAATGTTGGTGGCGGGATTTGTAGTTCATGCAGCTGATCCGTTTGGTGTAAAAGAATTAGCGTTCTTTTATTTAGCAGCTTGTGTACTTTTGATCTTCACGGGCGCCGGCAAATATTCTTTGGACAGCAAAGTTTGCAAGAAGTAATTTTTTAAAATCCTTCGGCAGAAACTATTTTCTTACGAAATTAGTTTCTGCTAAGTATGGATAGTCTGTATAACCCTTACTTCCCTCAGAATAAAATGTTTCAGGAATTGGTGTGTTGAGTGGAGCTCTCTCGGCGATGCGTTCAACCAAGTCAGGATTTGCGATATATAGTTTTCCAAAGGCTACGGCATCTGCTTCACTTTTTCTTAAAGTCGCGTGCGCAGATTGAAGTGTAAAACTATCATTTGCAATATAAGGTCCTTTAAAAATCTTTTTCAACTGTGGCCCAATGCTATCAGGTCCTTCAGATTCACGAACAAATAAAAATGCGATTCTTCTTTTGCGAAGTTCTTCTGCAAGATATCCAAAGGTGGCAATGGGATTGGAATCTTTAATCGTGGCAGAATCTCTAGGTGCAATATGCACTCCTACTTTATCTGCGCCCCACACTGAAATCGCGGCATCTGTAATCTCCAACATAAATCTTGCGCGATTTTCTATAGAACCACCGTATTCATCCGTACGTTTGTTTGACCCATCTCTTAGAAATTGATCTGGAAGATATCCATTGGCTCCATGAATTTCTACACCGTCAAAGCCTGCTAGTTTTGCATTCTCGGCACCTTTTCTGAATTCTTCTACGATGTGTGGAATTTCTGAAAGCTCAAGTGTTCTTGGTGTAGGGTAGGGAGTCTTTGGTCGAATGAGACTTACGTGGCCTTCGGCAGCAATTGCACTTGGTGCCACCGGCGATTCTCCATTCAAGAACATTGGATGAGAAATTCTCCCGACATGCCAGAGTTGTAAAACTATTTTCCCGCCAGCTTTATGAACACCTTCTGTGATGTACTTCCAACGTCTCACATGTTCTTCGGACCAAATTCCAGGAGTATTGGCATAACCCACGCCCATGGGTGTTACGGCGGTGGCCTCGCTGATGATGAGTCCTGCGGAAGCTCTTTGCACGTAATATTCAACCATCAATTCGTTGGGAGTTCTTCCGTCTTCACCCGAAGCTCGGCAGCGGGTGAGTGGGGCCATGATGATGCGATTATCTAATTCGATGGAACCAAGTTTGATAGGCTGTAACAGTTGTGACATAGAAGGCATTCTATGACAGAAATCCTTCTACTGTCATCAAATTGAAAAAAATCCTTTAAGCGTTTTTATTTTTAGCAACTTCCACTAATTGATCTAGTGCTTTTCCCCAACCATCAGTAAAGCCCATGTCTTCGTGAATTTTACGATCTTTGGCATTCGCATGCATTACGATAGCCGTGTATTTTGTGCTACTGCCTTTGGCTTCAAGGTAAATGATCGCAGTAAAAAGTAAATCGGCGCCGTTTTCAGGTTTTGCAATAGGGCGAAAACCTGGCAGAAGTGCTGAAGTCCATATTAATTTTTGATTTTCAATAATTTCTAAATAACAGCCGACATTATTAAATCTTTTTCCTTCAGGAGATTCCATTGTAGTCCTAAAAGCTCCGCCGGGTTTTAAATCCATATGACATTCGATAGTTTTCCAAGGGCGCGGAGTGAACCATTGTTTCAATTGTTCAGGATCAGTCCAAGCCTTCCAGATGAGTTCAGGAGAAACATCCACAACTCTTTCCAACACAAGATCAGTTTCAAAATTAACTTTAGGTGGTTTCATTTTACTTCTCCTTCTTTAATTTTATTCAGCGTCGGTAAGTTGATCAAGGTATAACCTTACAATACCGCAGTGCTATCTGGCTTAAGCATTGATAAGCAAGGGTGACTAAGATAAATTTTAAGGATAAATTTTAAGCATGAACAAATAGACTATAACCGAGGAGAAATCATGGCTACCGAACCCAAATGTCCTAAATGTGATGGCGAGGCGACGTATGCGGATGGAAATCTGTGGGTTTGTCCGTTGTGTTCAAATGAATGGAGTCAATCAGCGAAAGCGGAAGTTGCGGAAGCTGAGCCTGAGGGTTTTGTCGTAAAAGATTCCAACGGAAATATCTTGATCGAGGGCGATACCGTTGTAGTCATCAAAGATCTTCCGGTGAAAGGCGCACCAAAGCCCATTAAAACCGGCGCTAAAATGAAAAACATAAAACTTCGAGATCACGGCGATGGTCATAACATCTCAGGGAGACTCGAAGGTTTTGGTGATATGAATTTAAAATCAGAGTTTGTAAAAAAAGCTTAAGTGAGCTTTACCCCATATTTCTTTAGCGTGGCATTGGGTTTGCTCTACTTAGAATCCTAAGGATAAACCCATGTTTAATTCGATTTCGCTTATTTTAATTGTCTATACTTTGTTCAGCGGAGCTCATTTGTGGGCCAATGCTTGTTCAGAGCTATTTGACGAAGTAAAAATTCGACCAATTTCAAGGTGGCCAGAAGATGGTCCCAACGCCTCTTACGAGTTCCATTTTCAGGATGTTTTAAAAAAGCATGGTGTGAGCGAGTATAAAGGTTATTTTGAAAGATTTTTAAGTGATCGTAAATCCCAAGGATTGACTACGAACGCATTGGATTTGATGGGCTCAGGTTACTATTTAAAAGATTTTACGACTATAGATTCTATGACGGGTTTAAGATATGAAAATTTAAGTATCTCAAAAGAAGAAATCGAGAGATACGGACAACCCACTGAAGTAACTGGTAATATTTTTTCTACTACAACTTGGCAAAAACTTGCACAGTCCAATGCCGAGAGAAATATTAAAGGTGTAGACTTGATCGCTATGCGACCTTCTGGCGGCTGGACTAATTATCCATTTAAATCTACCGATCATCAGGCCGAGAGTATTGTCTTTGTTCTTACTAATTCAGTTTCAATTTTAAACCCTAAAGGAGAAATATATTTCAAATTAGGAACGCACAATTTTAATGGAGATCTAATTGCACATCCAGCAATCGTTGCATTTAAGGAAAAACTAGAACGAGAAACAGATTTTAGACTTACTCTTGTAACTATATATTGGAAAAACGAAAATAGAACTGTTCAAGGCCAAGGCGTAATCAAATCAAAATAAAAAAGGCCAGCTTTCGCCGGCCTCTCTTCATTCAATCTCAATAACTATTTATCAAAAAAATTACACATATCTAATAAAAGATGTGGGTAATAGAAAGATGATTGCTTGGCCTATACCAAGCAATCATGCTTGATCGAAGTTATAAAGTTTTATTGTCGATCACGAATCTATATTTTACTTGTCCAGCTACTGTCTTATCGTAGGCTTCATTGATTTGCGAAGCCGAAATCAATTCAATATCCGATAACACTTTTTTCTTGGCACAGAAATCAAGCATCTCTTGAGTTTCTTTGATTCCGCCAATGAGTGAACCAGCCAAATTTTTTCTTCCGTAGATCAAAGATGTTGCAGCGATTTGATTTGGCTCCGGTGCTACGCCCACAAGAACTTGTGTTCCTCCGATTTTAAGAGAGTTCATATAAGGACCAAAATCAATATTTGCAGAAACAGTATTGATAATTAAATCTAATTTCCCTACACACTTTTCAAAATTCGCAGGGTCTTTTGTCATTACAAAATTTTTAGCTCCAAGTTTTTTTGCATCTTTTTCTTTTCCTGGTGAAGTGCTGAACACGGTAACCTCGGCTCCCATTGCTTTGGCGATTTTCACAGCCATATGTCCGAGTCCACCCAAGCCAACAACTCCAACTTTTTTACCCTTTTTAGTTCCGTATCTTTTAAGCGGGGAGTAAGTCGTGATGCCTGCGCATAGCAGTGGCGCAACTCTTTCGAGCTTTTGGCCCTTTTTTATTTTCAAAACATATTTTTCTTTCACCACGATATGAGAAGAATATCCACCAAGGGTTGGAGTTTTATTATCAAGCTCTGTGCTGTTGTATGTGAACACTGTGTGATCTACGCAGAATTGCTCTTCGTTATTTTTACAGTTTGCGCATTTCCCGCATGAATCTACAAAGCACCCAACGCCAGCGACGTCTCCAACTTTAAAGCGTTTTACCTTTTTCCCGACAGCAATAACTTTGCCTACGATTTCGTGACCGGGAACACATGGGTAAGTTGATTTTCCCCATTCTCCTCTCGCAGTGTGAATATCCGAGTGGCAGATTCCGCAGTAATCAATCTCAATAACCACGTCGTTCGCGTTGGGCGCTCGGCGCTCAATGTTGAGAGATGTGAGTTTTGTAGTTTCAGATTGAGCAGCTTCAGATGGTACGCCGTAAGCTTTAGCTTGAATGGATTTTGAAATTTTCATGATGATACTCCTAGGGATTGAATGTGCGAAAAAATATATCATCGCATCAATGATTGCGCCATCTAATAAATGGTGAAACTCTTGATGCATGCGTATACGACAAATGGGATTTTCATCAAGATTAAAAGCTCACAAAAATATTTTAACTTTAGAAACTCTAAAATTCATTGTGGAATTTCTTAAAGACGGAAATGTTACGCAAAGTGCACTCAGATCAGGAATTCCCCAAACCTATGCTTCAAGGCAAGGCCAATGGTTAAAGAAACATCCGATGGTGAAGATCGCCCTCGAAAGCGACCTAGATGAAGACGATATCAAAAGACTTCAAAAATCCATTGCCATCATCAATGCACAGATGGAAATTTCAAAAGAGATTCTCGGATTAAAAGAGTAGATTAAAGTGTGTTCAAGTCAGTCCTGGCGAAAATGATATTATCGCGACAGCATACTTCTTTTGTGCGGATGATTAAGAAAATCGAGGTACATATCTTCAACTTTTTTGCGAGCCCAGGGAGTTCTTCTTAGGAATTTGAGACTAGAGCTTATGCTGGGTTCGAAATTGAAACAATTGATATCAATACGATTGCCCATCTCTTCAAAGCCATAGTGTTCTACAAGCTCTGTCAGAATTTTTTCAAGAGTTACGCCTTCAAGCGGATCTTTGGATTTAGTCATAATCTAAAAGTACTGTGACTGCACCCAGAGTGCGGCGATCAATAAGATGGTTTTAATAAGAGCTCGTTCAAATCTCATACTGTGAGTATAACACAAGCCAGCTACTCTCACAAGATGCCTATTTTCTGAATCTATCTATAAGTTTATTCAAGAAGGACTTCTCTGGAGGAAGCATCTTTTCTAATATTTTGATGATTTCAGTTCTTTTATACATTTTTGCAGCCTGCATGGGAGTCATCATATCAAAGTCTGAGACCAGCGTAATGTCTGCGCCGTTTTCTATCAAGAACATGGCAATGTCGATATTCCCTTCGATAATCGCAGCAACAAGAGGAGTGGATAAAATTTCAGGATGTTGGTAGTTGGGATCAATACCGTTTAGAATATGATATTTTACCAACTCAAGATCACCTCTTTGAGCTCCTACATACATTTCTTTCCAATCACCACCAGACATTTTGACTCCTTTTATTAGTGAGATCTGACTTCAATACCAAAATTTTATTCAGCCCATTGGATTTTGTTTTCTTTAATTAAATGGGTGAGATTTTTAGGATTATAATTATCATTATTTATTTTTTCTTGAACGCTCTTGTGGATTTTGGCTCCAGAGGGGATATTGCGAATTTTCTTTGTAAAGTAAATAGCACAAAATGCAATTACAAGACTGCCGATCCAATTTTCTTTTAGAAGATCTGTGGTAAAACTAAAAGGACGCCATGGTATATTCCAATATAGATCGAGGTGGGAGAGTGATACATCTATAAGCAACAGGCCTGCCATCAATAAAACGACATATATATGCCAAGGAGTAAACCAGAAGAGGCATTTCCATGAATTATGAATTTTTCCCTTAGGATTTGCCTGAATATCTGACAAATAATCTGGACCCACTTCGAGTCCCACATTTCTTGCTTTCTCAAGCATCCATTTCAGAGAAATATCAGAAAGTCTTGCATCTTTATAATACCCACCAACATCGCTGTGAACTCCAGCAAACCATACTTCTTCTAGGGTTTGATTTGTGCCGATATCATTTTGATCAAAGAGATTTGGTGGAAACTGAAGCCTTTTTTCATCTATAGCAACTGCGTGATAAATATGTGTAATTTCTTTGCTCGATTTTCCATCAAGCTTTGATCGGGGAATGAGTTTTGTTAGAGCAGATACGGTGTCCCAGACTCCCATAAAATGCACTGGACATTTTTTTGTGTAGGTATGACGAAATTTTTTAATAATTTCTAGATCTTCATCTTTGTTGTACATTCGAATTACGTAGGGAATCATATTGTCACTGCCTTTATACAAGATGCCTAATTTTTCTAAGACGCAGGCCAATCTTCTTACGGTGTGAGCTCCTCGACTAAATCCGAACAGAAAAATTTTATCTCCCTCTTCATAGTTATCCATTAAATATTGATATGCTTCTTCAACATTTTTGTTTAGATCTAGCCCCAATCCTTGGCTGAGCATATTACTTAACCATCTGAACGGCACAAACAGTGACCGAGATGAGGTTCCAACGCCGGGATCATAAAAATTCAATTGTTTTTCGTTCAGTACAATTCTTTCGTAAAGCTTAACTACATTTGTATTGTTGTGACTGTATTCATTTGAAGTTCCGTCACAACAGATAATAATATTTTTCGCCATTTTGTCCTTTGGATTTGAGAAAAGTTATTTATGGAGAGGAGCTTCGATGGTTTCTTTTAACCCTGCTTCTATCCACTCTTGGTGTGCCGGTAGATCTCTGATTAGTTTCATGTATTTTTGAAGTTCCGGCTCATTTACAGAAACGGCATAAGAAATAAATCTATTCACCACGGGTGCATACATCGCATCGGCAATGCTAAAGTCTCCAAATAAAAATGGCCCGCCAGATTTTTTGAGGCAATCAATCCAGATTTGTTTTACTCTTTGGATATCTTTCTCTGCTTTATGAGATACAAATGTTTTTTGATTGGTCTGGAGGTTATGGGACATCACTTCGCGCATCACTTGGAAACCAGAATGCATCTCGCTTGAAACAGATCTGGCTAGTGCACGAGTCAATATATCTTTGGGCCACATTTGCTTTCCCGGGAATTTATCATTGAGGTATTCACAGATTGCAAGCGAATCCCAGATCACTTCATCATTTACAATGAGCGCAGGAACTTTTGCGGTGGGCGAATACTTTAAAATTTCAGAAGTTGTATCGGGTTGATCGAGGTAGATAAGAATTTCTTCAAAAGGTATTTTAAAATACTTGGCCACTAACCACGGTCTCAATGACCAACTTGAAAATCTTTTGTTTCCTATAACTAATTTCATAAAATATTTCTAACGCAGGTCTTCTTGTTAAGCTAGCCAAGAAGACCTGCGTTATGCGACTGCTACGATACTACTGGTTTAAATCCACCATAGATCATGCGCTTTCCATCGAAAGGCATATTTTCCATACCCATTTGCATTCTTGGATCTTTCATTACTTTTTTAAGGACCGAATCTCTGTGAGATCTTGATTTATAAACGATATAAGAGAAAAACACAGTTTCGCTAGGTTTAAGTTTTACGCTTCTAGGAAACGAAGTCCATTTCCCTTTTTTAACATCGTCGGCTTTGCATTCATAATATTCGAGGGCGCCATATTCTTTCCAAACTTTGGACGCAAGCTTTGCTAGCTTCAAATAAGCCTTTATATTCTTTTTAGGAACTGGGATTACAAATCCATCTACATACGCTGCCATAATGCTCTCCTTTTGGTAATAAATTTAAGAAATCATACTGCTTTGGGGATAAAAGTAAAGCCCAGGAAGGAAATATTTAGTTTATTACTATTTTGAATAGTTAAATATATTAACTATGTTGGTTAATATTAGTCACTTTGCTTTACTCAAACTCTTTGATACTAGTTCGTAGGTTCAAGATCAAGGAAGGTGTGGTGCATGGGAAATACATTTGATATTCAGCAATTTAGATTTGATGGAGAGTTGTTCTTAACTCAATTGATGGCCGAGCTACAAGCGTTGGGCGTTTCAGTATCGACTCTAAGGGCGGATCACCTTTGTTTCAGAGTCGAATCGCATCAGGAGTATGAGGATCACAAAGTTTTTTTGGCAGGTGCAGGAATTCTTTTAACAGAGGCGAATGTCAATGGCCGTGCAATCTCAACCTACCGCATGACTGAGCCTTTTCGTGCAGGCAATCAGGTGGTTGAATTGATCGAGCTACCTGCTCCAAAAGCTGGTACTGAATACACCAAAGGTTTTGAGCATGCTGAGTTTGTGATAAAAGAAAGTTTTGATTTGTTTACCGCAAAATTTCCTCATTTGCATTTCACGAGATCGGGAAATAAAAATATTAACCCTGAGCTTTGTTTAAAAACTAGGGTGGGGCAGGCCAAGTTCCATTACCTCTCTCTGGATAGAGTTATCGAAATCGAGAAAGCAAAGATCAAGGACATAATTTTTGATTTTGATGGAACACTCATTCAATCAAGAGAAAATATTTATGAAATTAACCGAATAGTTTTCTCTGAAATATTGGAGCGAGAAATTTCTTTAACGGAAGCTAAAGAAAAATTTTATCCGGAGTTTACAAAATTATTTAATGCTTTTGGTGTAGAGTGTCCACTTAAGAAAAAAAGAGCTATTTCTACTTGGGGCAAGGTATCTGAGCGGTATTCATATCATCTTTTTGATGGAGTATATGAGTTTTTAAGAAGACTCAGTCAAAGCAATTGCCGAATACATCTTTGGACGGCTAGAGACGAAAAATCAGCGCGAACTATTCTCACTGCTCATAAAATCGATACATTCTTTACAACCATGAGCTTTGCAACGGATGCTGAGTCTAAGCCTCATGAAAATAGTTTAAAATTTGACTGGCGGTCTTTGGATAAAAACACAATAGTGGTCATTGGTGATAGTCCTTCTGATATTATGGGATCAAAAAATATTGGCGCGATGGCTGCGGCAGTTTTGTGGGATCCGCATGTCAATGAGCAGGCGCTTATTTCATCAGGGGCTGAACTATTTTTTTATGATGTTCCCGAGCTTGAGACTTGGTTGCGCGAAAGGTAAAAGGTACATATTGATTAACCGAAATGCATTAAGCCTTATTGGCAATACACCACTATTAACTTTGCAGCGTATATATCGCGGCCCAGGCACGTTGATGGCAAAAGCCGAGTTCGTACAACCAGGCGGTAGCGTGAAGGATCGTGCGGCGAAAAAAATTATTGATTACGCTTATGATCTAGGCGCGTTGTATCTTGGAAAACCGGTTGTTGAAATGACGAGTGGAAATATGGGAGCTGGCCTCGCTGTTGTCTGTGCAGTCAAAGGAAATCCTTTTGTTGCAGTCATGTCTTCTGGCAATAGCTCGGAGCGAGTAAAGATGTTGAGAGGACTTGGTGCAGAGGTTATTCTAGTGCCTCAAGTTACAGGTTCTCCTGGACAGGTGACCGGTGATGACATTGCTGTTGCGGCGGAAGAGGCAAAGCGCATAGCTATTGATCGAAACGCCTATTACGTCGATCAATTCAATAATCCTGGCAGTCTGCGGGCTCACATAGAATCAACGGGCCCAGAGATCTGGAGCGATACCGAAGGCAAGATCACTGCGTTTGTAGCTGCTGTCGGCAGTAGTGGTACCTTCACGGGCACTTCGAAATATCTTAAATCGCAAAATTCAAAAGTTCAGTGTTTCGCTGTTGAACCTCAAGGCGCAGCTGTTCTTGCTGGGCATGCGATGTCTAAGCCCAAACATTTGCTTCAAGGAATTGGTTACGGATCC
This sequence comes from Bdellovibrionota bacterium, assembly GCA_040386775.1. Lineage (NCBI taxonomy): Bacteria > Pseudomonadati > Bdellovibrionota > Bdellovibrionota bacterium. Next base: position 58,728 of record JAZKEU010000018.1, read on the forward strand.
GTTCCTCCGCATTGGGATGCAAGTCTTGCCGATGGCATCATTGAAGTTTCTGATGAAGAAGCAACTTTGTACCGAAAATTATTAGCCGAAAAAGAAGGACTATTTGTTGGTTACTCGGCAGCTGCCAATGTTGCGGCAACAGTGAAAATCCTGGAGTCAAACTCATTGGGAGATTCACCAATTATCGTGACGGTTCTTTGTGATACGGGTTTGAAATATTAAAAGAAAACGGTGATCGCTATAGGTCTTTTTTTATGTTTAGATCCATCTGAGGGAATGGAATTTGGATGTTTTCCTTTTTTAGAGCTTCCCAGATTGCCATATTGATATTGTGTTTCATTATACCGGGTCTTTGAGAAAAGTCTTGAGTCCAAACACGAACATAAAATTTAATTGAACTGTCTTCGAAACCATCGAGGATGACATCTGATTTTCTATCCTTCAACACTCCCTCAACATCTTTTATTGCGGCCTCAAGGATCTCGACTACTTTTTTGGGATCGGATTCGTAGGATACGCCAATTGGCATTCTAAGCCTTACGATATCATCGGTATGATTCCAGTTAATGACATTGTCTGAAATAAAGTCTGCATTGGGTATAATGATTGAGATATTGTCATTGGTAAGAACGGTGGTCGAGCGAAGTCCGATTCTCATGACTTGACCCATGATCTCACCAATTTCAATCCGATCACCAACTTTAATGGGACGTTCAAATAAAATAATCAAACCGCTAATAAAATTATTAGCGACATTTTGAAATCCAAAACCCAGCCCAATACCAATTGCTCCCGCAAGTACGGTGAGGGTGCTAAGATCTAATCCTGCAGATTGCAGTATGATCAGAGTACCAATAGTCAAAATAAAATAATGGAGTAAGAGTAAAATGGTTTCAATTTTAGAGCTATAAAATCCAGAAAGGCGTTTTAAAAGAATTCTTCTAAGAAGACTTGAGATAACAAAAAGTATTACTAGATAAAACAATACGCTAATAATAGAAAACACCGTGACCTGAAAATCGCCAAGTTTAAACAAGCTGCGGTTTAAAATATCAGTAATAGCCTTAAATCCAGATTGTATGCTTTCGATTTCCATATGCAAATCATCCTATAGAATGTGTTAATGGGTAGCAAGAACATAAACAGCTGCGATAAGAAGTAAGGTTTTGATTAAAGCCTTATTAAATTAGTAAATTTTGAAGAACTGTCGGCAAAAAAATTGTTGCTAAAATGTTGCATACTTTTTGAGAAGAACTTTTTAGGGCATAGATTTTGATGCTCTAGACACCTTTTTGTCTTTAAATCCAAATAAATAAACTTTTAGCCGGGCACACTACCTGCTAAGTAATGTCCCGTAAGAAGTTCGAAGCTTGATATATTGGAAATTAATCCAACAAACTTTCGAAGGGTATCAATTTAGGACGGTATATTTAAATGAATAAAGCAATAATTTTATTAGCCCTAGTCTTAACAAGTCCTTACGCTAAAGCTTCGAAGGAATGCTCAAGTCTCTTCCTAGAAAAGTCTATTTCCCTAATTGCACAACCTAAATCTGAATCGCATCCGGCAATTGTTTCTGAAACTACATATGAAATGATTATTAATGCGATGAGGAGAGATATTGAACAGGGCTTCCAATCACCTAGATATTTTAGAGTAGAACCTATTCAGCAATTGTTAAAAATGGGTCTTTCTAGAGAAGAAATCGCTGCTGAAATCAGACAAGATATGGAGAATGAACTGCGTGAAATGGCAAAAGTAAGTCGAATACACTTTGAACTCCCGGCCAAGCCGGCACCTCAAGTTTCTATGGTAGAAAATGTTCTTAATCCAAAAGTTTCTATTGTGGAATTTATTGAATATTACAACTTACGTGCCGAACAAACCGTTGTCACAAATATTTTAAACTACAGAGATACATTTGCAAACGATAGAGCGAATCCAATTGAAATCTTAAAAACTGCTATATTGACAGGCCAAAAAGACTTAGCAAGAGAAGCCTTTATTCAAAGCTTTAGATTCAATAAGCTTAATGATTTAGTAGAACTAGGAATCGAAACGGGCGATAATGATATTCTCATGAATATCGGTCGTATTTCGATAACAAAATTTTTATTGTTTGATAGAAATCAAAATTACTTACAGGACGGTTTAAATGCTCTGCTGGAAGTTAAAGGAACACATAGAAAACAAGCTGAATCCCTTTTGATAGACTTTGTTGATATTTTGAAAAGTCCTGAAATTTTTAAAAATGAAGACTCCGTCGGAAATTACGGTGAAAAAGGAAATAAAGCTTTTTACCTTGAGTTAGCTTTAAAAGCCTTAAAGTCTGCATCGACGTTAACAGGAAGAATACCTAGAGACAGCATTTCTTATCATAGATTTGTAGAAACAAGAGATCAAAGAATTCTAAGCAGAATGCGTGAAATTATTAAAATGGGACAAAATATGAATTCATCTCTAGGATTGGATGGTACATATGCAGTACTGGCAATTTTAAAGGACTCAAAACTCACAGAATCTTTTGCCAATAACCATCTGAAAATTCGTTTTATGCCACAAGAATCAGCGTCAGACCTCATCAAAGAAAGATTGCCAAAGCTTCATGCAAATCGGGCTATCAAATATGCGCTACTCACAGCTGATGTCCAATTCGTAAGAAATGTTATTAAAGAAATTATGACTAATGATCCTATGGATAAAGCGCCCAGCCTAAGGGATGGAATTCAATTATTTGACGAAGGTGCAATAATTTTAAAGAGTGTAACATCGCCAAGTAAATACGTGGCACTACTGGGAGAACTTGCAAAAGATAAATCTCTAACTCTAGGTCAGCTAGAATTTTTAAAGAACACTAGAAAAAATTTAATCCAAGATCTCAGAGGAGTGAATAAGGAAAAACCAAATTTAAATACAGATCTATTTGTAACACACGAATATGATATGTTCAGTCATCATAAACAAGTCATTGAATCTTTCATTAAAAATGAGGATCCTGCTTTTAAGTATCAAGGCTTATGGGCTGAGTTTAACGAAGCATCTCGTCAGCGTGATATTCAAAAACTTAAAATCGTTTATCAAAAAATGATGTCTCAAGGACGGGGTCTAGATGCTGTATATGCAGCATTCACCATTGCAGTTCTTGAAAACGGCGGCAATATAAATACGCTCCAAGCTTTAGAAAAAGCCAGATCCAATCGCCAAATTGAGAAACAGTAATAACTTAAGAGTAGCCTATAAATGAATTCTCAAAGAAAGTAGTATTGTCGTTAAAATTAGCCCCAGGTAAAATACTGCAGGAATTATTTTGCTTATTGGGTCTTTGATTTTAATTCTTACAAGAATTGCCACAAACATCATAACCAGCAAGCCTAATAATGAGATTGCGATTAAGAATTTAATTTCTAAAGCTAAGCCTATTGCTAACATAAGCGCTAAGATAATTTGACTAGCTCCTGTGAGAACTCTCAGCTTTGGGAGTTTGTATCGCTCAAACTCTGCTCGCATGAATTCAGTTGAGAAACAGCTTGTGCCGTAAATTATAAATGATAAGATTAAAAAAATGATGGAGAGCTGATGTAGAGTCACGGGTTATTTAAACCATGCAATAACTATAGAAGCTATAAATTTAAAAAATTAAACTAAAGTGAGGGCGCTTTGAATTTAGTACTTATATTACAACTGATTGTAGCTATCGGACTTTTAAATGTATGGCTTTTGAGATCAAAAAAAAGCACGGACTATAGAGGTAAATCTGCAAGCAACCTAAAAGAAGAATTTTTGGCCTACGGCCTTCCTGTTTGGTTCTTTTATCTAATAGGCACTCTCAAAATTGGCGCAGCCCTGGCTCTTGTTGCAGGAATTTGGATGCCAGAGCTACTTCCATTTGCGAGCGGTTTGGTAATGGCTCTAATGGTTGGTGCTTTGTTGATGCATATTAAAGTTAAGGACCCCGCTAAAAAATCTCTTCCGGCTGTGTTAATGTTAATTATGAGCGGCGGAATATTTTTTTTAGTATAAATAATCGAAAAGAGTATCTACTCCATAGATAATTTAAAAACATCTTTTTGAGTTACAAATAATCCTAGCATTAAATTGGCAGCTGATATCATTTCTTCTAGTGATTTAAGTCTTTCAAGATTTACATCTGTTTTTTTACTTTGAGCAGATTTTAAAGTAGAAAAATTTTTTGTGATTTTTTGAAGAATTTTAGCCTCACGGTTTTTTAAAACATGCTTAATGACCTCGCTGATATTTTCTGTCGCAACATAAAGTTTTGTTTTTTTGTTTGGAGAGGGTGCTTCGTGGATGAGTCTATATTGGCAGAGCTCCTCAAGGGCTGGACTGACTAGAGCTTTGGATAGTCCAAGGCTTACCGTGAGGTCTTTGCAGCTCAAAGGCGCCTTTGATACATAGATTTGAGTCCATATCGCGCCATGGATGCGACGAAATCCCCAATAACGTATAAAGTCACCGATGGACAGTGATAATTTTTGCAAGTGAAAGTCTTTTCCTTTATCTTTCATATAGTTCATACTAATATGAACTATATGAAAGATAAAGGAAGTTTTAAATAATTATGCAACTACCTATTGAGTTCAAATCTAAAGCCACTGCCTCAGGAGAATTTGTTCAGCCTTGGCTTATTGAGTGTGGAGAGTATTCTGCAAAATGCGCGGTTCCTTCTGAATTTGGAGGCGTGGGAGACGGTTTTTCACCAGAGGATTTGTTTTTACAGGCGCTGATGAATTGTTTTATTGGTACTTTCAAAGTTTATGCAAAAAGCTCTAAGATTCATTTTTCAAAGTTAGAACTAAATGGAAATCTAGTGGTTGATCAAAACTCTTCACGGGAGGTGCGTATGCACAAGTGTGATCTTACAGTTCAGATTTGGGGAGCAGAAAGACCTGACCGTGCTAAAACTCTTGCAGATAAGGTTTTTCGAGATGGATTTATTCTTAACTCCGTTAAAACCGAGATTAGTTATAAATTAATTATCGAAGGAATTTTGTGAAAAAAAGAATTAAAATTCAACAAAAGTTGCAATCCATTTTTAGCCAAATTTTTATGATAGCATCTATTCCAGCCTTTTCGGCTTGTTCAACGGTATCATTTCCTACAGTGGAAAAAGTTGATATCGAAAGATTTATGGGAACTTGGTACGTGAGTGCTGGACGGTTTACAATCTTAGAAAAAGACGTTCATAATGCTGTAGAGATTTATACTTACGATAAAACTAAGGATACGATAGATATCGATTACACATATAGAAAAGGTTCTTCTAACGGGAAAATTAAAAAAGTCCCACAGAAAGGCTACATTGTAGCTGGCACAAATAACGCTCATTGGCTGGTTTCGCCTTTTTGGCCGCTGAAGTTTGATTATCTAGTCATTGATTTGGCTGATGATTATTCATGGGTAGCGATTGGTGTACCCAATCAGAAATATTTATGGATCATGCATAGAAGCAGTCAGGTTTCTCGCAAAGAAGTGGATATGGTGATTGATCGTTTAAAGGCCATCAATTACAAAACTAACGATATAGTTTTTGTTCCTCAGAACTGGTAGAAATTCTCTCAGCTGTTCTGTTCCATGAAGGGGCAGCAACAACATTGAGTCAGGCCAAAGTATATAACTATTTTTTCAAGTACTCTTGTTTTTTCAGGTTTGTCTTTTAATTTGTCAAAGAGGACGATTTTGCCATTTTCACGCCTTAAGCCTTCAATTGCGCCACTGCGCAAATCCTCTATGCTATGATCGGGTACAGTAAGGCTTGAGCTAAAATCTGATTTGAGTAGGGCAATAGGTGAACCATCTTCAGATTCATAGCGCATAAATCATTTCCCCGCAGTCATACCAGCACAACAAACATAGAACAAATATCTTAATTGCTTTAAAAAAGCGTAACCACTCAGGCTGCGCTTTTTTAATTTATTAAACGTTATTGCTTTCTTTTGAATCTGCAATCGCAAGAATCAGCTTTTGTTGCCTACGATCGATAATGATTGAAAGTACAATCGAGCCACCGATTAAGAGAGCAATGATTCCAAGAGACCATTTAATCGGGAATTTTCCGCCAAAGGCTTCATTAAGCCAGACCATCTTAAGACCCACAAACACCAGTACCGAAGCCAATCCGTACTTAATGTAAGCAAATCTGTCCATCACACCTGCTAGCATGAAGTACATAGATCTAAGACCTAAGATTGCAAAAATGTTTGAGGTGAAGACAATCAAAGGCTCTTTTGTTAGAGCAAAAATCGCGGGAACTGAATCCACAGCAAAGATGATGTCGCTGAGCTCAAGAAAAATAAGTGCTAAGAACAACGGCGTTACATAGGTAAGTCCATCTTTTTTAAAGAAGAATTTCTGACCTTCAATTTTTGGATGCACTCGAAATATTTTTTTGAGTTGTCTGATTATAAAATTGTCATCTAAGTTCTGCGATTTGGTTCCTGCAAAGAACATTTTAATCCCTGTCAAAATCAGAAGCGCTCCGAAGAAAATAACCACCCAGTGGTATTGCATAAGGATAGAACCCATGGCTATGAAAACTGCCCTGAACACTAGGGCACCTAGAATTCCCCAGAAGAGCACTCGGTGCTGATACATTTTGGGAATACCAAAGTAAGCAAACACCACGGCGAAAATAAAAATGTTATCTATAGCAAGGGACTTTTCAACCACAAACCCTGTTAAGAATTCGAGAGCTGTTGTTTTAGCTTGAGCATCAGGGTCAAAGTTGGGAATCGAGGTGTATCGCTCGTGTGTGGAAAATCTGTGTTGAGCATAAAGATAAAAGAGATAATTAAAAACGAGCGCCATACTTATCCAAATGGTCGTCCAGATAGATGCTTCTTTAAAACTGACTTCGTGAGCTTTCTTGTGGAAAACTCCAAGATCAAGTGCGAGTACGACTAAAACAAAAGCCGTAAATCCTGCGTAAAACCACCAATAGTCGTAAAATGGGAATAGTATCATTTTCAAAAATCTCCTTCTTTGGTGGAATAATATCGTCAGATTTAAAACATTCATCAAATCGATAATAATGTTGATTTGTATCGTTATTTACGATATTTAAAATTATTGCCGGAGGATCTCAATGAATCAGTGGATCAACTACCATCATCTTTTTTATTTTAAGACAATTGCTGAAGAAGGAACAGTTTCAAAAGCCGCCGAAAAGCTAAAGCTCGGTCAGCCCACTCTTTCGGCGCAGCTTAAGCAGTTTGAAGACACCATTGGTGTACAGCTTTTTGAGAGGCACCACAAAAAACTCGTACTCACAGAACAAGGGAAAGTAGCGCTGGATTATGCAAAAAACATTTTCCGCATGGGTTCAGAAATGTATGAAGTGTTACACGATCGGCTTAAGCCTTTAAAGCCTTCGCTTCACTTAGGGGCGCTTGATAGCGTTCCAAAGCAGATCGTTCTTCAGCTTGTAAAACATGCTTTCCGAATTTCACCGTGTCAGATTACTTTATCAGAAGGGAAATCTGATGAATTGGTAAGGGAACTTGTCGCTCACCGAATGGATCTGATGGTGACTAACTTCTTACCAACCGCTACCGATGGGAAAGGTCTGTTTCCAAAATCGATTACGAAAAAGAATGTGAGTTTTTACGGAGCTCCAAAGTTCAAAGCTTTGAGGAAGGGGTTTCCAAAATCTATATCTGGCGAGCCGATGATTTTACCCACTTATGATAGTAGGCTCAGGCAAGATCTCGACCATTGGGCAAAGTTAAATAAAATTGAGCTTAATATAATCATTGAAAGCCAAGACATATCAGTTAAAAAGCTCATGGCAATAAATGAGATGGGGCTCATTCCCACAGCAACACACACGGTAACAGGACAAATTTTAAGAGGTGAGCTCATTGAAATTGGCCAGCTGCAAGGTGTTCATGAGGAACTTTTCTTGGTTACGGCACAGCGAAAAATTGAAAATCAAATCGCCTCAAAACTTAGAGATCAATTTACTGTATAGTTTTTAGCATTACAAGTTAGCATTTTTATCCATTTTAACAATTCAATATTTTATCTTAAACTGTAACAGTTGAGTAGCAGGAAGCTGTCTACTCGCTCAACAAAAGGATAATTATGAAAAAAATTATATTTTTAGAAATTCTAAATGAATTAAAAGCAAAACCGCATCTCATGAAAAAGGTAAAAATTTTTGCCGTCGTGGGTTTCGTGGGTCTTCTGATCACGGGTGCTTTGACGATTTGGGCGGGATTGACGGTGATGAATTACGTCGCAATTCAAGCGACTAATGCAGTTCAATCTCCGGTGGCTCAAATGAATATCGAAAGTCTGAAATCTGAAGTTGAAAAGCTTCCGAAGCTTCAGGCGTTAAGTTGTTGGAACAAAGCTCAAAGCTTAATTGCAGTTCAACCTTGGCTAGAGCGCCCGGCTCTCGAAAATCTTGCCAACTTAAAATCGGCTTGTTTAGAAGATAAGATAACCTCTGAAGGGAGTACAATATGATACAAGTGAAATTCAAAAACTTAGAAAAATCTGAAATGGCTCGAGAAGCCGTTGAAGAAAGAATTGAAACTCTCATCGAGAAATTTCCTGACTTAAATGAGAGTAAACTCCTGGTCACTCTTGAAATGGAAAACTCGCCACATCAGGCAGGTCCGGATCTTTTCAAAATAAAACTTCATGTGACCAGAGGGCGCTTCGACGGAATTACTGTCGAGAAATCAGATTCCAATCTCTACGGCGCTTTGGCTGAAGTCGTGGACCACATGCTTGAAGTCTTAAATCGCTTCGGAGACCGAGTTCGAGTGAAAGAGCGAAAGCAAGCTCGTGAGCTGACAAGAGAAATAGAAAATGGATTTGAGGCTCAAGAGAAAAAAATTGGATGAATCATTTAGCAAATTTTGACCTTATTATTTTTTTTTTTATATTGGGAGCTTTTGCTTCGTGGATAAGGTCAGATTTAGAGATTCCCGAATTCATATCCAAGTTCCTCTCTATTTTTTTACTTCTCTCCCTAGGACTCAAGGGCGGACACGAGGTCAGATTTGCGGAAAGTCTAACAGGCTTTATTCCGTCACTCACTCTCGGATTGATCTCGTGTCTCGCCCTTCCTATTATTTTTTTCTTTGCTTTCAAAAATCGCTTAGGCGTAGCAAATGCTTCGGCCCTTTCGGCGTCTTATGGATCAGTGAGTGCGGTAACTTTTATTACGGCTCAAGGAATTTTGGAAAATGATGGAATCAATTTTAGTGGTTACATGGTTGCGATTATGGCTCTTATGGAGATCCCCGCAATTCTGATTGGTGTGTACCTATATCAACGATTTTCAAAAAACTCACCTCACGGTCGTACAATCTTAGCGTCCATCTTTTCTGCAAAATCAGTAGTTCTATTGCTTGGCGGATTTGTTATAGGTCTTCTAATGAATGAGAAGTCTTGGGCCGGCATTTCGCCGGTCGTTCAAGGTTCATTCAAAGGGGTTCTTGCTTTTTTCCTTCTTGATCTAGGTATCGTTGCTCAGAAGCAATTGCGAGAAGCATGGAAATTTAAATATTTGAGTCTACCCATTGCCATTATTTTTCCACTGATTTGCGGAACCTTATCACTTTTCGTAGGACATTCGATCGGCATTTCACAAGGAGATCTTATTTTGCTTGCGACTCTAGTGGGAAGCGCTTCCTACATCGCTGCTCCCGCGGCCATGCGGAGCTCAATACCATCTGCCAATCCAAGCCTATATCTAGCTCTTCCTCTCGCTATGACTTTTCCAATGAATTTGATTTTTGGAATTCCACTTTATATTGAGATCAGTAAAAGAATTCTAAACTGAGAAGTTGTTTAAATGTGTCCTGAATAACCTACTAAAAAATAAAAGCTCAACCGTTTGGGGCTGAGCTTTAAAGGTTTTCGCGCTGGCGAGGAAAAGTGAGACATAAAGTCTCGTAGTAATTTTATTGCTGCATGGGTTTGACATATATGTTGTTTTTGTAGGTAGAAAACAACTTACCCTAGGGGGAATAATGAATTTAATTAGAACAACTCTTGCGATCATTGCTATCATCTTTACTATTCAAGCTAAAGCGGAAGACAACACTCCGATAAAGGTTCCAATAAGTTTCGGTAAAGTATATATCCCGGTTGGTTTTGATAATAACGACAATGTTGAAATTGTCGGTGAAGGAATGTTTCCGAACACCTGTTACCGATATGCGACAACTTCAGTTCAAGTGGATCACACAGCAAAGACGATCCGTCTTAATACTGTGGCTTATAAATATCCAGGGGTCTGCCTTCAGGTCCTTGTGCCATTTGATCGAGTCGTAGACGTGGGAATTCTCAAAGAAGGAGATTATTCTATTATTTCGAATAACGACAATCAAAACGTTGGAAGAGTGAGCATTCATACAAGCAAAACTAAAGAGCCTGACGATTTTATGTATGCGTCTATCTCACAAGCTTATTTTCAGTCTAAGGATTCTGTTAACAAAGTATTTTTGACAGGAAACCTTCCTTCAAGTTGCATGAAACTCAAGGAAGTAAAATCACAGGTTCAATCTGATGTATTAGTTATACAACCTATTGTAGAAATTGATTCTTCCGAGCCTTGTGTAGGAGGACAATTTCGCTTCGAAACTTCAGTAGACGTGGGTTTTATGAAATCTGGACGTTACCTTTTGCATGTAAGAACAATGAATGGCAAATCAGTCAATAATTTGGTAGATGTGCCTTAATAGAGATAGAGATAAATCTATATGCAACAAATATGTTGCATATAGATTGGACTCTGAGCTGCATACAAAGTTAGTCTGCTGCCGCGCCCGAATAAGTTAATTCATGATTTGAAACTTGAGTTTTATAGGATTCTGTCGAGGAGCAGTGAATGAAGACTGTCACGGTTAATGGTATTGAATTTTCTCATGATGATATTTTTAATGTTGTTGATGATTTTTATACTCGGGTGCAGAACGATCCATTGCTTCGGGTTCCTTTTGAATCAGTTCATGATTGGCCGGAGCATATTAAAAGATTGACGCATTTTTGGTGGATGCGGTTTGGTGGAGATCATTATATGCCGATTTCCTATGATCCTGTGGAAAAGCATTTTTTGGCAGGTTTTAATCGAGAGTTTCTTACTCAGTGGCTTTTTCTTTTTGATGAAACTTTGAAAACTCATCTTCCCCCTGCACAGGTGGCTCTTTGGAAGTTGATTTCTGAACGGATGGGGGACAGCTTAACTATGAAAAACGACGCACTCAAAAGATCACATGGCAGTTTATAAGAATCGATTTTTACGGACTTCAATATTTGTTCTTGGATTTCTATCTGTGGGACTGGGCTTGATTGGTGTTTTCTTGCCGCTTCTTCCGACAACTCCTTTTATCTTACTGGCGGCTTGGTGCTTTTTAAAGAGCAGTGAAAGAACTCACACTTGGATTTATACTCATCCAGTACTTGGAAAAATACTCCAGGCTTGGGAAAAGAATCGTTCGATTTCTCGACCGACTAAAGTTCTTGCGTTAATCATGATTATTATTTCTATAATATCTATCGTTCTCAGTGTCGATAACATTTGGGTTAAAGGGTTTGTGATTGGATTACTTACCGCAGTCTCAATTTTTATTCTAACCCGCAATGAATTGGTTAAAGATTAGCAGTTATTTTGTGGCGTTGGCTGCTTTCTCTGCAACAGCGATTGTCTTATCAATGAATTCTGGTCCGCCCCATGGGCCGTGGCCTCGAACAACTACCCGCACATCAAACTTCTTAAGGTTTCGAGCTGAATTAGGCCAGGCCTTTACATCTGAGTCTCCTAAATAGCCAAGGTCCTCAGGCTTAATCATGCAACCACCAAAAAGTAGCTTTTGCTTCGGAAAGTACACAACGACATTATCTGGAGAATGGGCTGGACCTGGATAATAAACTTCGACTTTCTCACCAGAGAAATTAAATGTCTTCCCATCGTTAGCTAGAAAAACATTGTCGGCAACAACGACTTTAGATTTGAGAATTCGCTCCCGAAGTTCTTTACGTTCATAACCTGGCGCGACTTTGCCGATCATGCCTTTTCCAAACTCTAACAGAAGTTTTTTTGTAAGGTCGCTCGACCATATTTCAACTCCATTTTTCTTGTAAACCTCATTGCCGCCAGTACCGTCCATATGAAAGTGAGGGTTGACGGTGACAATTTTTTTTGGACGCAAGGTTTTTTTAACCCATGTTAAAAGTGTCTCTGCGCCAACACTTTCAAAGGGTGAAGAGGCTAAGAAAACCGTTCCATCTTTCATTTTTACGACAAGAATATTTGAATCACGATAGTCTTTGTCAATAACCATGAAGACGTCCTCCATGATTTTCGTAACTTCCATATTATGTTCTAGTTTAATTGGTTTAGATAACTTGGTCGCATTTGCGGTTAAGGTTCCAGAAAGTATTAATGCCAAGAGAAGTCGGGTCATACTGTACGCTCCTGTAATTGTGCCGCTAGATTTACAGCCTCGGTTAATTTTTCAAACGCTATTGCCAATGTCTTTTGCTCTCTTAATATTATTTTTATTAGTCCGAGAGATACCGCGCTGGTTTTTTTCACCAAACAAGTATTTTGGATTCTAAAAAACGATCTCGGACCCTATTCTGCAACACAGCTTAAGTTGCTGGATACCGATTGTATTTCAAAAGGCATTCCTCATAATGGAAGTTTAATTAGAAGATACAACTCCGTTAATAGGTCCATCTTTAGATAATTTATTATATATGAGATCTATCTTATCACTTGCGACTTCTCTGCCTTGTTCATTTTTTTCTTCAAGAATTTTTTTGGCAATTTTTAATTTACCTTCCAATTGAAATCGTTTGTCGTCAAACATATCGAGTGCGATCCGAAGTTTCTCAGGCGAATCAATATTAAAACTAACTTTTTTAGAATCGATGACAATATCTCTTAAAATTTCAATCTGACCATTTACTCTTTCAATCTGATGAGACACTCCGTTTATATCATCCCCTAAAGATTCAATATTGGTCTTTTGAACATCGTTTTGGTCCCCAATATACTTAATGTCACTGCTCAAAGAACCTAGCCAGAATGTTCCACCCAAAAGTGCTATTATTAATCCGACATCGAGATAATGGTTTCTAAGAAATTGTTTAAATGCGCTCATTTCTTATTTTTCAAAATATTTAGAAGGTTTGTCAAATTTTAAATATTTTTTATTAATTATCTAGCAGATCTCTAAGGTTTATATCTAATCCATGTGGGTAAATCCCATTACACTAAGGAGCTGGTGGGGTGGGGAGAATCGAACTCCCGTCCGCAGAATGTCCACGTAAGGCGACTACATGTTTAGTCTGTACTTTAAGCTGATACATGGCATATATGAAACTTAATCTTCCTAAAAATCCAAATGGTAATTTAGCTTATCTCCAATGATACATTTATGCCATTGCAAAAAAAATTATAACCATTATTATTACGGCGCATGTATAAGCTCAGGGACTATCAACAAGACGCTGTAAATAGCGTCGTTAATTCATTCAAGAAATCACGAGATCCCGCAGTTGTCGTGTTGCCAACTGGGGCGGGGAAGAGTCTTGTGATCGCAGAGCTTGCACGCATTGCTAAAGGCAGAGTGCTTGTCCTTGCTCATGTGAAAGAACTCGTCCACCAGAACTATGAAAAATACAAAAGCTACGACTTGGAAGCTGGAATTTTCTCAGCAAGCCTTGGTAAAAAAGATTTCAACCAAAAAGCAATCTTTGGAGGAGTACAATCAGTAGCTAGAGCCCCCGATGATTTTTTTAATGATTTCTCACTTCTGGTAATTGATGAGTGCCATAGAGTAGCTGAAGAAGGATCCACTCAGTATCAAGATGTAATTAAAAAACTTCAAGAGCGAAATCCCAAACTCTGCATTCTAGGTCTTACGGCCACACCTTATCGTTTGGGGTTGGGTTGGATTTACGAATACTCTGCGAGTGGTGAAATCAAGACGGACAAAAAAAGATTCTTTAAAAAATGTGTGTATGAGCTTCCGCTTTCTTACATGATAAAAAATAAATTCCTAACAATTCCGATTAAGATTGATATTCCGGTGACGAGTTATGATTTCTCAGAGTTAACTGAAAAAAATGGTATGTATACGACATCAGACATCGAGGAAATCCTAAAGAGTCAGAAAAAACTCACACCACTCATTATCAATAACATTGTAGACATCACAGAGCGCTACTCTAGACAGGGTGTGATGATCTTTAGTTCGTCAGTAAGGCACGCAGAAGAGATCATGACCTATCTACCAAAAAATCAAGCAAGAGTAGTTCTGGGTGACACAGACATGGCAGATCGCGACCAGATCGTTAAAGATTTTAAAGACAAAAAATTCAAATATCTGGTGAACGTATCGGTACTTACAACAGGATTTGATGCTCCTCATGTGGATGTGATCGCAATCTTACGCCCGACAGAATCAAACAGTCTTTACCAGCAGATCGTGGGAAGAGGACTTAGGCTCTGTGAAGGCAAAAAAGATTGTTATGTTTTAGATTACACGGGAATGAGACATGACATTTATAAGCCAGAGATATCAGACAAAAAACCAATGAAAGACACAGTTGAAGTTGTAGTTCCGTGTCCGGCTTGTGATTTTCAAAATCATTTCTGGGGCTATCAAGATGAAGATGGAATGGTGTATGAGCATTTTGGTCGTAAATGCAGAGGCGGCACGCAAGATCCTAATACATTAGTGATTACTCCTTGCAATTATAGATTCAGATTTAAAGTCTGCCACAAGTGCGATACTCAAAACGACATCACAGCACAGGCTTGCGAAAAATGTGATGCAGAACTTGTAGATGCAGAGGCAAAACTAAAGCAAGCAAGGCTTTCTAAAAACTTCCACGTATTAAAGCCGGATAAAATTACGTTTACTGAAAGAAGCGACAAGAGCGGAAATGCATACCTTGAAATCAGATATTATGATCTAGATGCTCAGTACATTAGCGAAGCGCATTTTTTTAATCACCAATCAGCAATCAAAAAATTTCACATCAATTTCTTACGCTCCCATTTAAGACGACCCGAGCTCTCAGTGGAAATGACAACGCCTAGTGAAGCGATCAAGTACCAAAAACTATTTCGACTTCCATCATATGTAATCGCCCGCAAACAAGACAAGTTCTGGAAAATCACCGAAAAAGTCTTCGCTGAGGAATTATGAAATTAGATATTTATACAGATGCAAGTTTTAGCAAGACTCACGGTCTTGCTGTGATTGGATATATGATCTCAGATAAACTAACTATTCTCGAAATCAAAGAATCGAACAACATCAGAGCAGAAATCAGAGGAGTGATCACAGCACTGAGCGCTGCTCCAAAATCAGCATCAGTGACTTTATATACAGATTGCCAAACTGTAGCGGGATTAATAGGTAGAAGGGATAAATTAGAAAAAACAAATTTCATAAGCCAAGCAAAACAAACACCATTAGCAAATGCAGATCTATACAAAGAATTTTATAAAATTTACGATCAACTTCATCCAGAAATAATTTGGGTCAAAGGCCACACATCTAGCAAAGACACTAAAATAAAAAAGAACTTCTCCACGGTAGACAAAGAAGTCCGCAAAGCACTGAGACTTGCGCTTAAATAAAACAAAAGCCCAACCACTTCGTGGCGGAGCTCTCATTTTGTTAACAGAAAGTATGGTGGGGTGGGGAGAATCGAACTCTAAGTGTAAGTTCTTAATTTCACTTACCATAGAGTGAGTAAAATATTTAATTACCACCCCAAAGTTACCCCTTCCTCTACTAATAAGATGATAAATCTATCATTGATAGCGTTGTTCTATTTTCTCCCATGAGAATGACCTGCTATATGATTTTGAAATCCTGTCAAACCAACTAGGGTGAACGCTTCCTTCTTTTGAATCACGCCTCCATGGCTTTATATTAAACTTCCAAGATGTAATAAAATTATGACTTTGATGTCGATCGGGATTAGACGTATCTAAACCTAAGTATAAAGCTATTTTTTGAGATACTTTGTTTCCTGCTTGAAACATGCCCCCGCCCGCATATGACATGGTATATTCTATTGTCGAATATTTTGAGTCTATAACAACCTTCCGTGAGTTTATGTCTTTGTAAGCTGTAATAGTTGAGTTAGAAGGTAGGCTTATATCTAAAGTTTCAAAAGCTTCGACGAGTTTATTGTGTTTTATAACCTTAGAAAGGTTAATTTTTGTTTCAGATTGTGTTGATAGCATATCTTTAAATTTAGATGTTGCCATTGATATGCCATGATGGATCTCGGTTTGAGTGCTCCATTTTGGATTATTTAGGTTTGCAAGCCAATAAAAAAATGAAAACTCCAGAGTATTTAAAATAGTATTTATTTGAAAGTCTGAGCGATACCCAGGATTAGTATCAACTAAATCTTCATTTATTTTGAAACTCTTTAATTTATTAAAATGTCCGATCGTATCAATATTGTTTAATCCATAAAATGAAGTTGGATCTAATTTATCATCAACTGTTTTTACATCCATCGAATAAAGTCGGCCAGTGTATTTATCATGCAATATGACGACAGTCTCTTCGTAAAAGATTTCTTTTGGAGCCTCAGCATAAACGTATCTGAGCAACATATAAACACTAAAAAGAATTGCGCCCACTACAGGTACAAATACTTCTAAGGTTTTCATGGAATAGTCATTTGAATGTAAATATATACCAATTGAAGCTAGCCAAATAAAAGATACCACTATAAATATAAACATTCTATTTACCTCGATAAATTAGATTTATAATTAAAAATCAAAAAATCTTTCTTTAATTTCTTCGCAAGTACCGTCTAACCCAGGGAATAGTGAGCCAGCTGTTATTCCCATAGTACTAAGATCACTCATAACCTTGGATCTTTCAGAAATAGGGAGATCAATTACTTTTAGAAATTTTTGATTCACGCTCTCGTGAGACATTATAAATGATTCAATATCGTCAACATTGGTAACAGTCGAAATCGATTGTTGCGGCAGAAGTCTTTCATTTTCTATTGCCATAAATTCCATAAGTGAGAAATGTGGGCTGCCTGTCAAACGATGCGATTGCGCATATTTTGCACGCCATTCTAATTGATCAAAAACAAAAATTCTTACCATTTTATTCTCTGAATCCATCTTGGCTTCAGTATTTTTAATATCTCTATAAGCAAAAAATGCTCCAATAAATGGTGAATATGTCCAATCAAGCAAAGGTGTGGGATATCCATGATGCTGGATTAATCCCAAGAATGCACCGTTTTGATCAGGATCGTTCAAGTTAAAAATATTACGAGTTCTTTGAGTTAAATGTCGATAGAGTATAATTCTATCTACATCTAGAAATGTCTGCAAGTCGGCTCGCCCAGATCGATGAAAGCAAGTGCGTAGACGATGAGGCTTACTTTGTCCTCTAAAAATATATTTTCTAAATTCTAGATCAAATACAAAATCTTTAAATTGTTTCCAATTTTTTACATTATCTAAAGGGGAGTAGTAAGAAGGTTCAGAGGCTTTAGATTTGGGTAGAACACATTTTCCCCAAGTACCTATGTCCGTTTTCCATTCAATTTTTAAAAGACTATTTTCATGTTCTAAGGTTACTTTCGCCTCTGTTCCGAAAACTGTTCCTGGATAAAACTTTTGTAATTCAGCTGGAGTAAGTGGATTTCCAGAGCTAGGATTTAAAGGAGAAAAATGTACGGTGAGATTAACCGTATTTGATTTATCGGGAGTTGTAATCGGTGCATATGTACTAGGTAGATTTATATTGTGATCATAGGCGTAAGCATAACCTTCGTAGTGTGTTCCGCAATCATCTAAATCAATAATAAGAGTTCCCGAGTTACTACCGTCATATCTTCCGAGCCATTGGCCGTTCATTGCAAATTACCTTTGTGAAATGTGGAAAATTATAATTATAGGAATATAAAATTATAAAACAAATATTATTTAAATAATTTATGAAAAGCAGGGTGTTATCTTTCTGCTAAGGTCTAGCTAATATTATTTTCGCACTCATAGTGTTTTGATTAGCTTACTAAAATACAATCCGGGAGTTCTAGTAAAGCTATCTAGTAATGTATGAACTATTTCTTTTTGATAACTATTCCATTAGCAGAGATTTTGAGTTCTTTTGTTATATTTTCCATGGAAATAAACAATCTAACATCAACATTGAAAAGCCTCGGCATGTTGTTTGTTGTTTCAAATAATACTAGCTGAGGATGGCCGCTTGTAAAAAAAAGAATACGGTATGGTGAAGAGTCGGAGACAAATCCGTGCTTAATTATTATATCTTTTAAAGACTCATCTCCGCCCCGGAAAAGACCATCATAACTAATGTGATCTTTTGGGTTGGAGTAACTCAAGTAGCTTTTAGGCAGAGCAGTTTGATTTATTTCTATTGCCCCAGCAGCCCCTAAATAGTCTGATCTAAAATTTATATGGCTTACAAACACAGGCTTGGAATTTCCATTGTATACTACGATAAAATCATTCGAGGATGCCCTAATGATTTTTACATTTTTTTCCCAATTTAAATTATTAAAGTAATCGACGACACTGTTTGGTATAGATAAAAGCACTGTGATAGACGTGACTAGTGCAGAGAGTGAAGTGATAATAGATATATTATTGATTATATTTTTCATATGTTCTTTTCATCATTAAAAAAGCCCAACTAAATAGTTGGGCTTTGAAAATTTGGTGGAGGTGGGGAGAATCGAACTCCCGTCCGCAGAACGTCCACGTAAGGCGACTACATGTTTAGTCTGTACTTTAAGTTGATACTCGGAGCGACTACAAACGATCTTTCCAAGTACCCTTCAGTCAGCTTTATTTAAGACTTTGCGCTGCCTGAATCCACAAAGTCCGAGATCACTAAGTGACGATAGACCCCTGGGCCGCGATCAAAACTCAGGGCTATCGTGCTACGCTAGAAAACTAGGCAGCAAGTGCGTAATTGTTGTCAATTACAAGTTTGTCAGTTTTTACAAGGGCCAACGCCTTGACATGCTCCTTAAGCTTCTCATTCCACGTCGAAACCAGTACACCCCCACATAACAGTAAATAGGTAACTAAGTTCTTCGTTGAACAGAGGAAAACCATAACATATCGTTAGGGAAAATGAAATTTAAACTTTTTCCTAAAATTTTAAAACATACTGTATTCATTCTTATAGTTCTTTCGCTCGGTGCTGGTACTTATTTGTACCTTGATCGCCCTGAGATTCGTGCTCCTTCCGATGAACCTTTTCAAATTATCTTAGACGAAAATATTGATTGGGATGCCATTCAGATTGAGCTTACAGGGTTACTCACGGATCTCATTCAAATTCCCACGATCCGTTCCGAAGAATCTAAAGTCGCTTTCTACATACAGAAAGTTTTAGCCAAAGAAGGCATTCAGGCCAAACTCATTCCTCATCCAGAATTTCCCGACAAAGTAAGTTTGGTGGCAGAGATCGGCCCTGAGAATTCAGAGAACGGAATTATTTTGCTTAATCACTCTGACGTGGTCGAAGTCAATGCGGCTGATTGGGAAGTTCCTCCTTTCAGTGGTGAGATGAAAGACGGAATGATCCATGGGCGCGGGGCCCTCGATATGAAGGGCATGGCTTCGATGGAGCTTATGGCTTTTATCATGGTTAATCGTATGGGTTTAAAGCTTGCGAATAAGATTATGTTCTTGTCCGTTCCCGATGAGGAATCTGGCGGAAGACTTGGCGCTCAATTTTTATTGAACAACCATGAGAGTTTATTCGAAGGCTATCGTTATGTATTTAATGAAGGCGGATTCGGAATTAAGGATTTTCCAAAAAAGAACAACAAAATGTTCAACGTGCAAACAGCAGAGAAGGGAATCTTGGGTTTAGAGCTTACGGCTAAGGGAAATTCTGGTCATGGCAGCATGCCTGACAAAAAATATTCTTCGTTAGATATGATGAAACTCATGCTTGAACTTCAAGAGCTGCAAAAGTTTCAGTTAACCGATCAAACCTTGGAGTTCTTCCATCACGTGGGGAGCTTCTTTGAATTTCCAGAAAATTTTTTACTTCAAAGAATTCAGAATCCTTTGGTACAAAAAATTCTATCCAAAAAACTCATGGAGAATCGCGCAGTGAATGCCATGGTGACAAACACCATTTCCATCACCAGTCTTTCTACGGATTCCTCGGCACACAATGTGATTCCCTCCGAGAGTAAAGCCTATCTGGATATCCGGATTCTTCCTGGAGTAGATCCCGCAAAGCTCACTGAGCAGATTCAAAAGATCGCCGACAAATACAAAGTCTCAATTGAAGTCAAAGAATCCTATTCAGCTTCTCAGAGCAATTCGGATACTCCGCTCTTTGATGTTCTCTATACTGTGATGAAAGACAATGTTCCCGATGCTGAGATCACTCAGTATCTTTCACCGGGTGCTACAGACTCGAGATATTTTAGAGCAAAAGGTTTTGAGTGTTACGGAATTATTCCCGCCATCATCAGCATGGAAGACGTAGGAATGCTTCATGGAAAAAACGAAGCGATCTCTCTTGAAAACTTAAAACTAGGCACCAAAGTGATCTTCGAAACTCTCGTCGGATTCAATCAAATGGAAAGCCTTTAGATCTAAGCGCGCTTGCGCTTTGGTTTTTGGTGCTCAACCCAATTAGCCAAAACATCTCGAATCAAGACTTGATATTTTCCGCTATGCTTTGCGGTAAGGCTTAATTTCTTAAGGTCCTTTACTATATTGAGGGGCAACATCATAGATACGCGGATAAGAGCGTTGGAATCGTCAAAAGATTCATCCGATAGCTCTACTTTTCCATATTTAATCTTCTTCATGATACTCCACCCATTTTTCTAAAAGTTCTTCTTTGTGTTCAGCGATATAAGTTACGATCTTTTGAACCATGGACCTAGTGAAATCAGTGCTGTCATCCATAACCTCAAGAGTTAATAAATTAACTCGCAAGGTTGCACCGCCGCCTTCAACATGAACATGCGGAGGATTGTGGTCCTTTTTGTTCACTTTATACTTTAGTTTTCCAACCCGAAGAACCGTAACCATGCACATAATATATATTATATATATCATATATACAAGTTCAAATGGGTTGCTTTCGGCTTTCTCTTCAAATTTTTTATCTTCACGTTTTTTGTAGTAGAGCCGATATTCGGCTAGCCCCTATAAATCTTTCTTAAAATTTCGAAGAAATCCAATATATGCGATCTAATAAGGGTATATGGATTGCTTTATGGGTAGAGTGCAAATTTTCTGGAGGACCCGAAAAATGAAATTGGTAACGAGCGCATTGGTATTGTCTTTGTCCCTTATGGCTTGCAGTAAAAGCGATAAGAAGCTTAACGGCGAGTCCAACGACAATAATAAAATTCAAGGAAACTTCGCAAGCGTTACATATATTGGTACTGATTTAGAAGATTCGAAAACATCCAGCGATCCAGGCCATATGCTCAATGTTTATAGTATCAATGGAAATAAAATGATTTTAGCTGAGATTGATTTAGAAAATAAAATATATATGGTTTCGAATTATGATGTCCTACTCGATGGCGAGACAGTCACCGTAATTCCAACAACTCATACCTGCTCAGAGAATAATCCTAATTACAAAAGCATAATTGGAAACGAACTCGCTACAAATATGGTGGTAACAGAAAAATCCCTCACAGTGACTTACAAAAAATCTGATACAAAAGAAGTTATGGCAAAGATCACCGAAGAAGACTTAAAAATTCTACAAAACAAAGTAGAAAGAGAGTTCGAATTATTAAACGGTGACAACTGTAGCAAAGAATCCAAAACTTCAGACTACAACGTAGAAAGCGAAGCAGAAATTTTAAGAATAATGAACGAATTTATAGCTCAGTAACTTATTTTCGAGAAGATTAACAATGTAACTCAATTTTTTGGAGGCAAAAAAATGAAATTATTAATTGGCGCACTTGCGCTCACTATGGCTCTGACTTCTGCTTGCAGCAAGTCTGATTCTTCTAATAAACCTGGCAACTCTAAACCCATCGATGGCAACTACGTCGAATTTACCCCTAAAGGTTACACTGAAGATGGTGTTGAACACAAAAGCGGTGGTCATGTCATGAACCTCATGCAAATCGAAAATGGAGTATTAACACTTACAGAAATCGATTTCGACAATCAAGGTTATACAGTAGCCAAGGCTGTCATCGATGTAAATGGTAAATCAGCATCACTCGCAACGACTTCAAATTCATGCGTCGGTGGACCTGGTGAAATTTCAGTTAAAGAATCAGGGCTTGGTACAAGATTCAACTTCGAGGCCGTAGCAGACGAAGAAAAGCTATCGCTATCTTCTGATGGTAGCACAGATGAACTTTTAAGAGTTTCACCTGAACAAGTTGAAAAAATCCGTTCTAAAATAGAAGGATTTAAAGAATACAATGAAGATTCGTGTAAAGAATTACCGGACACGTTGGATTCTGCAGAGCCTTTAGAAGTCATAAAATCAAAATTGAAAGAACTTTTAGAATAAATCTAATTTTAAAATACATTTCTTAAAAAAGCCCGCTGTCGCAGTGGGCTTTTTTTGCTTTAGATCATCCTCCGTCGTCGGTATTTTTCATTCGGCAAAATCTTTTATTCTAAATTTTTATTCATCCTCATTAAGTCATTAGTCTTGTTCTTCCAAGACCTTCGTCAACTTTTAACCTCTAAGGGTCGCTGATGTGATCAAAAAGAAATAAAATAATCACATCACCTACACAAGTTAAAATTTATTCGGAGGATGCATGAACTCGAAAGTTGCTCAAAAATTAATCGCTATTGGACTAGCCGTCTTATTATGTTTTATTGTGGCTTGCGGGAAATCAACTAGTAGTTCAGCAAACTCCGAAAATCCATCGCAACCTCAACCCGAAGAAAATCTAAGTGGTCCAGCAGCATGCTACATGGGTATCAATAGAGACGCAAAAGCTTGCGCTCAATTAAAAACCATTAACGCTGCATCTGAAGGCTACAAAAATCCTTACACAGATTCATCATTTATGGCGACTGCAAATAAAGACCAATACCGTAGACCAGTTCAAGCGGTGGACTTGAAGAGAACTTCGCAAAATTTAAAGATTGCTCCAAGTTTTGTACTCTCAGAATTCATGAGCATCGAAAAAGGAAACATCGGTATATTTTCAACAGCAGTCGTAAAGATCATTCAAAAGTTAAGAGATAAAACTGGTGCAGCACTCAAAATCAATAGTGCATTCCGCTCTCCAAAGTGGAATGAAGGTATTGATGGGTCTGCGACGTGGTCCCGCCATCAATACGGAGATGGTGTCGATATCGCCTCTTCAAAAGTGGGCCTTGATACTTTGATCAGCTATTGCAAACAGCTCGGAGCCACATTCACGCTGAAGTACACTTCGCATGTTCACTGTGATTGGAGGAACATGGCGCTTGAGCCACAATTCTTCGGAGCTCTTGATATTCAGCAATTAAAGCAGACAAGTGTAGAAGAAGATCAAATGAATATCTTAACAGATTATGTAGACTCTTCTCAGATTCTTATCAGTGGAGAATTAAAAGCTGGAAATGTGGTGCGTCTGTCTAGTTTTGTAAAATTCCACGAAGATCCCTCAGAGCTGCATAAGCAATGGGTGATTTTTGCGCCCAATGGTGATCAGATTAACTTAGAACAATCTGAAGTGTCGTTGCCTTTACAAAAGGGGACTTACCAAGTGATCAACTATATTGGTGCGAGTATCCAATTGAACAAGTCTTTCTTCGTAAACTAGAGACGAAAACAAAAGCTTAATTGATTTCATATAGATCTTTCTGTATCAATAGATGAATGGAAGAAGATCTAAACAAAGCAGTAGAAATACTCAAAAGTGGTGGCGTCGTCGGGATGCCAACGGAAACCGTCTATGGTTTGGCGGCGGATATTAAGAGTCCTGAGGGTATCGAAAATATTTTTAAAACAAAACAGCGCCCATTCTTTGATCCTCTCATCGTACATATTGCTCATCTCCAGCATTTAAAAGGTGTTGTAACAGAATTTCCGGAGCTTGCCGTGTTCTTGGGTGAAAAATTTTGGCCAGGCCCTCTCACCATGATTTTGCCCAAATCAAAAATTTTGAACACGAAAATCACGTCAGGTTTAGAATTTGTGGGCGTACGGTTCCCGAAGCATCCTCTAGCTCAAAAATTAATTCACAAATTAGGAAATCCCGTCGCAGCTCCATCAGCAAATCTTTTTGGAAAAACTTCTCCCACAAGTTCTGATCACGTAAAGAAGGAATTTGGAGACAAAGTTTTTGTGCTAGAAGGCGGCGAATGCGAAGTGGGACTGGAATCTACCGTGATTGGTTTTGATACTAATTATCTTTCCATCAAAATTTATCGTCCAGGATCTATCACCAAGGAAATGCTCGAGAAAGCTCTCAAGGATTATATAAAGCCCATTTCAATTTTTGAAGAGCAATCTCCCGTAGCACCAGGTCATTTGAAGCATCACTATATGCCTGCTATTCCTCTTATGATCGTGGGGGAGCACGAAATGGAAGATCCAAAATTACAAGAAGAAGCAAAATTAAAATTAAAATTAGCGGTATTTAAACCCATCGAGCTTGTCCTTCACAATGACCCTGCAATCGCCGCACGCGAGCTCTACCAGAATTTAAGAAGATGTGCAGAGACGGGTGCTAGCGTAATATTCGTTCGAGAAAAAGCAGAATACAAAGGTGATCTTTGGACGGCAATCTGGGATCGTTTAAGGAAGGCCGCATCCCTTAAGGTGGACTACAGTGTATAATCGCATTCAGGCACAGAGCTTGGCAGGAATTCAATACGTCGAAGGTGGAGACAAAACCTCTCCCAACAAAATCATCATGTTCCACGGATACGGCGCAGATATGATGGATCTTTATTCCTTCCATGATGCCATTGACACAGCAAAGCCTTTTCACTGGATTTTTCCCAATGGAATCTTAGATGTTCCAATTGGTCCGCATATGTTTGGTAAAGGTTGGTTCAATATTGATATTCCATCTTTTGAACGAGCACTCAGAATGGGTGAGTTCTCAAAGCTTAAGCCAACAGGCATGGATGAGGCTCGTGCTAAGGTAGAAAAATTTCTCAAAGCACTTAATCTTGATTTTTCTAACACGTACCTCGGAGGCTTCAGCCAAGGAGCAATGTTGGTTACAGAATTACTATTAGAGACTGCGATTGTACCGAGGGGTGCGATTTTGTTGTCGGGCACATTGGTGAATGAAGATCGCTGGGCATCATTAATGGCCAAGAAAAAAGGCTTACGATATTACCAGAGTCATGGATCGCAGGATCCGATTCTTCCAGCAGAGCTTGCACAGCGATTGCATGAATTGCTTGAGCAAAATGGCTGGGATGGATTCTTGAATATTTTTAAAGGCGGCCACGAAATTCCTCACAAAGTCATTTCCGATATTTCTTCTTTTATAAAGTAAATGACATATGCTTATAGTTTAAGGTTATTTTTTTTAAGTGAATCTTTGAGTTTTTGCACCTTTAAATATCCTTCTATAGTTCTTGAAAAATAAGGACCTTCTAGAAGAAGTTCAGCATAGGCTCCTTGGTGGAAAGCATCTATCGCACCTTTATCCCACAACTGCATTCCTCCGCCATCAGTCAAATAGCTCAGCTCAATCAATACATTTAGCGGTATAGTTATTTGTTTACTGCCGGCTTGGTTTTTTTGTTCTTTTTTAGATTTTTCTTTTTGGCAATTCACTCCTGGCTGATTTTCCACATGTAGGAATGGTGATTTATCGCTAGATACAGGCAGTTGAAAATCACCCTTGAAAGGAATGCAGTCGGCTTGGTAACTTTGATGGCTGATTGCGACTTTTGATGGATCAAGCTGATCTAAGTATTGTTTAATTTTTGGTAAAACCTCTTTAGGCCCGAGACTCGAAGCTGGATCTGAATATATACTGAATTCCATTATGTTATATAAAAGTTTACGCTGTAAGATATTGCCTTTGATATAGTTATCGACAAAAGATTTTGGGTCATCATAGAAATCAAATATAATTTGATCTAATCCTTCAATTTTAACCCATTCGTCTCCTAAATGATCTACGTCTATATGGTGTTCGGAAGACATAATACTTTTAATTGCTGTGTGGTCTTCACATATGGAGCTTTTGTGCTGATAGTTCATGCAAATTTGACTATCCGTATTTTTTATAAAATTAATTAACCTTCTGTAGCTAAGAATTTTTTGAATTTCAGCATTACTGTAAGACATAATTTTATCAATATTTTTCGATTCGTCACCGAAGAGATATTTATTTATATCTGGATTTTTAAGTATATTTTCAGCGTACTGCATTTGCATTGCCATGATTTTATACTGAAAATCCAACAACGAAAATGAACTCGATTTTGCTTTTCGCAGGCGATAATACTGATTTTCGGTATATGCATGAATCACCTCTCGAGCATGGTGATCAGTGTCATATTCAAAAAAGCGACTTTTTCCCAAATCCAGCTCTGGTCTGAATTGAATTTCAATATCTGATAATTGGATGCTATAATCTGAACTTAAATCACCACCATTATTCGACGAGCTATTAAATACGGAATTCAAATCTGCATATTTTTGTTTATTCTCAATTGGAATGTATTTTAATTCCGCCGTTTCAGGAGGATCTTCTTTGGAATATTTTTTTCTACTATCCTGCCATGCCGTATCTATATCAAAAAATTCATATTCAAATAAACCTGATCGCTGCGTAAAATCCAGAGACCGATAATAAGATTGTGATAATTTACTGTAGGCATTTCTTGATTTGTCGATGAACCCTGTAAACTTATCTGAGGAAATCAGTTTGGCATCTGCTCTGTTGGCAATGTCATCAGGATTGGTGCCTAGAGAGTGCAGCAGCATAATCATCAACAGTTCTGGTCTATATATGTTGGGTTGAACAGCTTCTTTACTTAGATCTTCAACTTTTCCAGATACAGTATAAAGAATTTTATTTTCGCCCGCTGTACTATGAATCACTGCTTCGATGTGATCTGTAAAGTTAGCAATTCCCAGAGAAAAACCGTTCTCCCAAAGTATTGACTGGTGCTCTGAAAGTATCGATATGAACATCATTGTTTGCGCGACACAATTTCCACCCCAGCCGAGTAAGGTATGAGTTAGGGTCGGATAATCTCGTTTATAGATTCTTAGAGAGTCATTGATAATGAGTTCTCTAATTTCATTGATTTTATTTAGGTCAATTTTTCCCGTCATTCTTAAGCGCACTTTTTCCTTTAATGTTTGCATGCGTGCTGAAACAAAGTCATAAGCTTGCTGGTCAGAAATATTTCTACCATCAGTACCAATTAATTTTTCAGCACTCAAAAAAGCCTGAGAATAATCCATCGGATTTAGAGATTTCAAATGTTCCTGAATAATTGATATCAATTGCTTTTTACTGAGAAGTGGATATTGAGGTTTGAAGTCCTTTTGACTCGGCATATGTTTGCTGTTCAACAATTGCGTAGATTCCCAGAGGCTAACTAACCCGGCATCAATAGAATCGAATTTGTTCTTTGCCGAATCTTTCTTTTCTGCCGATCCATAATCTAAAAACAATAATCCGTGCAGGCCTGCAGATGCACCAAGGCTCACTTGCATTGGGGTGATGTGTTTTAAAAAAGGATTTATTCTGTTGAGCGCCGAGGAGCCATGTTTTGCAATTTTTCCTTTTAAGGCCAGTCTTGTCACTTGCGAAGATTTATAAATCACCGCGAGTTTCTCAGGCAACGTAACTGATTTTAGAAATCCTCCGGGAATAACAATAAAATTTTTGATGGCGTTCAATATTTGCAATCCCTTTTGAAAAGGCATTTGTTTAATTATTTGAGTTGCTAAAGTGCGGATTTCTACATTTTCTGATTTTTCAAAAGGCGACGCAATGATCAAGGCCAGTGCATAATCTTTTGAATTGGCTAGAATTTCGATATTGGTTATGCGTAAAATTTCTAAAATTCTTTTTTGCATATCCAGTTGCTTTTCAGAACTCAGAAGTTGTGTGAACGCAGTATTTTTATGATATCCTAAGTTGATCAATTTATCACTTTTATAGTTGTAATGAACCAGGGCATTCCACAGAAAATAATATTTCGAAAGATAACCCCTTCTGTTTCTAAGTGATTCAAATATTTCCGTAGAAGACTTGTATTTTTTTGTTCGAATTTCCTCATCCCAGGTATTTAAGAAGGTTTGGATATAAGCTTTATCGGCCAAATATTGGGCGCGGAATTTTTCATCACCTTCTGAAAAATAAGAATTGAGCAAAGCAGACATAAGGGTGTGCGTGAGCTGAAGATTTTTTTGTGAATTGTATTCTTGAGTCGCAGAATAACCCTGAAGAGGTCGAAACATAACCAAACATAAAATTATATAAAATACTTTATGTTTCAACTTGTTAAGCATTTTTAACACCCTTTGAAGTTATTTTTTCTATAAATATTAAATCTTTATAAAGCAGATTTTATGCCATTGGGGGATTTAACTGAGTAGATTTAATAGACCGCAGATGTAAATCTCTTAAAACAAGAGACGTACAACGGCATTTTTGGTGTTCTTATAGCAACATTTTTACAACAATTACTTCTTTAGTTTTTTGTTTAAAACTTTTTCTCGTAGTGCCTGCTTATATAGAGTCATATTTTTAAGGATGGCCTCATCTTTTTTACTTCCACCAGCACCAAGAATCTGAACAGCAAGAAGTCCAGCATTGTAGGCGTTATTGATTGCAACTGTAGCCACAGGAACACCTTTTGGCATTTGCACTATGGATAGAAGTGAGTCTTCGCCGTCAAGGGCACTATTTGCAACCGGAACCCCGATCACAGGAAGCTCCGTGAGTGAAGCCACCATACCTGGAAGGTGAGCCGCGCCACCAGCACCAGCAATGATTACGCGAAGTCCATT
The DNA here is from genome assembly GCA_040386775.1 of Bdellovibrionota bacterium. NCBI lineage: Bacteria > Pseudomonadati > Bdellovibrionota > Bdellovibrionota bacterium. Next base: position 87,707 of record JAZKEU010000018.1, read on the forward strand.
CTTCATCGCAGACTTTGCGAACTCGTACATTTCATCAGGAGTTCTGTGAGCAGAAACAATTTTCACATCAAAAGGGATTTTGAATTCCTTCAATACGTCTTCTGCCTCTTTCATAATTGGATAATCAGAATCGGATCCCATAATGATGGCGACGAGGGGTTTCTTAGAAGTTTTCTTTGTTTTTTTCTTACTCATAGTTTTTCCAGAAGTTGGTTTCGATCTCTTCCATGAGTTTTATTTTCAACATCAAATCGGTCTTTGTCATGGAAATGGTATTAATATGACCTAATTTTCTATAAGACGAGGTTTTGGTCTTGTTGTACCAGTAGACTTTAGCATCTTCTGTTTTCTTGAATTTCTCTTTTACGTCTTTTTCAAAGGTTTTCTCTAACCCTTCTGGTCCCAGAATATTTCTCATGGCAAAGTAAGGATAAGTTGAAGGGCTTTTGAGTTTTGAACCAAGACAAGCAAACAAGTGATTTTCGAATTGGTTTACAGGAGCCGCATCCAAAGTGTAGTGACCAGAGTTGTGAACCCTCGGTGCCATCTCATTGATGAGAATTTTTCCATTCACATAAAAGTACTCAATAGCAAAGGTTCCTACGAATTTTAATTCTTCTCCAATTTTTTTACCCATTGCAGAAGTCTCGGTCTCGATTTCTTTTGGAATATCAAACTCTGTGGCTGGCCCGTACACCAATTTACAAACATTTTTCTCTTGCTCTGAAATCACCAATGGGTAAGCGATGAAATCACCATTTAGACTTCTGGTATAAACTTGCGCGAGTTCTTTTTCAAAGGTCACAAATTCCTCAGCATAAACAGTCGTGCCTTCGCCGATGGCCTTCTGGCAGAATTCTGAGGCTTTTTCCAGTTCACCTAAAGTTTTAACAACGTGATTTCCTTTTCCATCATAGCCACCCATTGCGCGCTTTAAGACAAATCCATTTTTATGGCCGAAGGCTGTTGTTCTTAACCAGGGAAGAAGTTGATCAATCTTTGGATCAAAACCTTTGAAGGGTGAGGTGGGAAGATTTAGTTTCTGAAATAAAAATTTTTGCGATAATTTATTTTGCGTAATTTGAATATTGGGAATCGAAGGTAGAATAAAGACTTTTGGAAATTCATTTTTAATTTTCCCAAGAGCTTCAACATCTATAAACTCATTTTCAAAAGTAATGAAGTTCACTTTAGAAAAGAAGCGTCTCAGGGACTCTTCGTCCTTGATATCTCCTTTGAAGAGCTGACCTGCTGTATATTTTGCCGGGCATTCTAAATCTTTAGTAAAAATACTAATTTCTAGGTCGCTAAAAGGCGAATTTTCTACAAGCATTTGGGCCAATTGGCCGCCGCCTAATATACCTAAAGTGAGTTTGGGTGGATTCATTAGCTTTAGGTTTAATCAATCCTTGCCTATTTGTCTATCCCAAGATACTTAACGCTCGAATAGGGGTACAGAATGGAAAGACTTATTAGTTTCGTAGGGTTAATCTTCCTAATATTCGTAGCTTGGGCGATGTCGGCAGACAAAAAAAATATCAATAAACGCACTATTCTTGCCGGAGTTTTCATTCAATTTGTCTTGGGCGTTCTAATTCTTAAAACTGCTGCGGGTGTTTACTTCTTTGCGGCAGCCAATGAATTTGTTTCTAAAATCTTAAGCTTTTCAGATCAAGGTGCTGCCATGATATTTGGAGAGGGCTTCAGGGAGCATTATTTTGCCTTCTCGGTTCTACCAACAATCATCTTTATGTCTGCTTTGATGTCGGTGTTGTTTTATCTCGGAATCATTCAGCACATTGTAAAGTGGCTTGCTGTAATGATGGTCAAGTTAATGGACGTTTCGGGATCAGAATCCCTTGCGGCCAGCGTGAATATTTTTGTCGGCCAAACCGAAGCTCCGTTGGTAGTAAAACCTTACATCCAATCGATGACAAAATCTGAACTCATGTGCTTGATGGTTGGAGGTTTTGCAAATATCGCAGGCGGAGTAATGGCCGCCTATGTGGGATTTGGTGCGGATGCAGGACATTTACTCGCAAGTTCAATCATCTCAGCTCCAGCCTCCATCTTGGTTGCAAAATTATTACTTCCAGAAAGAGAAGTTTCCGTAACCAAAGGAAAAGTTTCCATCGAAATCGAAAAGGCCGGTGAGAATGTTTTAGAGGCAGCATGCATCGGAGCTTCTGATGGTCTAAAGCTCGCCCTCAACGTTGCGGCAATGCTGATTGCCTTTGTGGCCTTCACTGCAATGCTCAATTATGGTCTAGGATTTTTCCCGGATGTGAATGGGCAACCATTAACCTTTGAAAGAATTTTGGGCTGGGGATTTGCCCCGATTGCATTCTTAATCGGAGTTCCAATGTCTGATGCTCTTGCTGTAGGGACATTGTTGGGAAAGAAAATGTTCTTAAATGAATTTATCGCATATATGGATTTACAAACTCTCAAAGATACTCTCACCCCGAGAGGATTCACATTAGCAACCTACGCTTTGTGTGGTTTTTCTAACTTTTCTTCTATCGCTATTCAAGTTGGCGGTATTGGAGAATTAGTTCCATCGCGAAAAAAAGATCTGGCAAGATTGGGCTTTAAAGCCATGCTGGGTGGAACTATCGCGACGCTTATGACTGCAACAATTGCAGGAATTTTATTATAAAGTTTTCGCTGCAATTTTTAGTTATTGTCATCTTTTATTCACAAATCCAATTGCTCTGTGGGGCTTATCAACGTTCGTGCTATTAATCCCTGTTCTCAATGTTTTTTTTCAGAGGAGGCAATGTTGTCTAAGCAACAGAGATTCACAGCACTTTTTATGATTGTAGTTTTTGAATTGGAATTTGTACCGCAGGCAGATGTTTATAAAACCGCAAATTATCTTAGAACTTTAGGTATCACGGCCACAGTAGTAGATAATGATAAAGATAAAATCATTATCGAAGAAGAGTCTTACAATAAGGCTTTAGAAAAACTAACTCCTATCGTACCGGAACTCCCTGATATTTTTAGATTCACGTGGAGGAATGGCTCGGCGGAATCAGTGCTTTATGAAGTACAAAGAATTGAAAAATTCATTAACGACTCGGAACTTGTAGACAGCCTGAAAGTCGTACCAGGTTTTGATGAGAAGGCGCGACTGACTATTGTTCTCAGAGAAGACAAAAATACAATTATCAAATATCAAAACACAGTTCGAAAAATTGAGAACATGGGATTCAAGGTGACCTTTGCCGATGGATTTATTGATGCGGGTTGGATGACTTTTCCGGCTATTGATATTGAAATTTCAAACAACATCGCGGCATTCAGAGAAGCTCTTATCAAGCTCACAGATATTCCTGAAGTTAATCGCTTTCTGTACAATCGAGGGAAGAATCCACACATCAACGAGTACACAATTTCTTTTGAGGATGGGGCGGATTTTGAAAAACAAATTTCAAAAATTTTAGCAAACGGAATTGAGGTTTACAAAATAGATAAGTTGCTGAACAAAATATTTATCCATTTTCCTCAAAACGAAGTGCAGAATAAATATAAATTAGAACAAATAAAATCTTTTGAAGGCCTAGTTGTAATCAAAAATCTTCACGAGAATCAACATCAGTTTGTAAAGCCAGAATACTCTAGAAACCTTAATAATGTATGGTTGGACGTCCCGGTAGAAATACTCAATGGTTCAAGGGACAACGATGAATATGCTAAGGCTTTAACGGGGCTTGCACGCGAAGAAGTGAAAAGGCTTCAGCAGAAAGGAATGATTGTCCTTCACTACGGTTTGTATGTAGAAATGGGAGAGGTGCTTTTGCCCGAGGTGGTTTTTACCTATCGTGATATAGATTCACCAAAGGCTGAGGAGTTAACTTCAAAATCCAAAAAAAAACCGGCTCCCGAGAAAACTCCTAAAGGGCCGGTTCATTCAGTTAATATTTGTGCTCAACTTTTCCGTTAGTACTGGCAGTTATTTTCTAAATAGAAATAATTATCGCATCCCATGTTTTGACTTTCACAATAGCTATCCATGTTGGCAAAAGTAGTTCTAGGTCTGCATTGAGTTTTTCCGACAACGGTTGCTTTTGCATTGAACAGTCCTTCTTCAACAACAGTTTTACCTTTTGTGAATTTGTAAGCAACACTGTTGTTACCCACTCCAAGAAGAGGGCTTTGGGTTAAGGTTTTGATCAAAAGATTAAAGCGACTTTTGCTGATCGATTTTTCAGAATTATAAGAAGAAGATTTAGTCTTAACTTTTCCATCGGGACGAGTAGACGTCAACGTCACTTTGTCGGCATCGATCGGAGTTTTTGAAATCAAATAATCGTGAGTTCCTGGACTAACGAGATCAGCATTGCAGAACCAGTGTCTGGTGTAGTTGTGGCCTTGTGCGTCCGTACAATAATAAGTGACAGAGCCAGAAAGCTCTTCAATTTCGATATCGTTTCCATTTTGAAATTGTACTGGACCTGGCATTTCAGCAAAAGCAGCTGAAGAAATAAGTCCTACGATTAGATAAGCCATGCGAAATGAAAATAATGCTCTCATAAAAACTCCTCCCTTGGATTAATTGTAAAGCACTCATAGGCTTTCATTTTTTAAAGGAAAGGTCAACAGGCTCTGAGACTGTCTTTGGGCTTTAAAATTGGATCAGGATATAGAATCCAATTACAAATTGGATCAGAGCAAATATAAGATACTTGGAAGGCCATCTCTTGTGATAAATCGACTCGATTAGTGTAGCAAAAAATGGAGCTGTGATTGAAACTGAAGTTACACTTGCAAGGTGGCCAGTTTGAACTGCTTTAAAGTAAAGCGAAAGAGATAAGAAAGTTCCAAAAAACGAAGCAAAGAAAATTCCCCACCGAGCTTTTATCGTTAAAGTTTTAAATATTTTAACAAAATGAAACGGTTTAAAGACACCTTGAACCCAAAATCCAAAAACCGCACCCAAACAACGGATAAAGTGAGCTTGAATAGGATGTAAATTGGGATTTTCATCAAAACCAATTCTTGTCATAATAAGACCGATAGAATCCAAAACAATAAAGGTCAAGGCCATCAAAAACCCTTTGAACTCCCAACTCCCACTTTGCTTAAAGCGCTCGTAACTGAAAGTCACCAAGCAACCAATTAAGAATAAAATAGCAATGAGCTTATAAGGACTGATGGTTTGTCCAAAAGCATAGTAACTAGCAACACCAACAAGCAGCGGCTGAAATCCATAAAGTAAAAGCGTTCTGCCGGGCCCAATGCTTTGAAAAGCACTGACCATAAAGAAATCGCCAATTGTAAGGCCGATCAATCCGCTCACTAGGAATAAAACAACTGCATAAGTTGTGACCGACTGCCATCCCAGGAAAAATTGAATCGTCAACGCACAACAAACGGTCGCTACAAAGGCCTTAAAATAATTGACCCAAGTTACGCTGGTTCTATTGGCAAACTCTGTAAAAACAATGGAAGCGGTAGAGAAACAAAGTGTTGCGAGAAGAGCATAAATATAGACCGAGTGAGCCATCTTTGTTCCTTGAGTGAAATATGAAAAAGTAAGATAATATCGTCTGAGGGTAAAGTAAATGTCTGAAACTACGAGAGCGAAGAATTTATACGAATGTCATGTCTTTGTTTGCACCAACAAAAAAGAGGGCCGGGAATGCTGTGCCGATAAGGGTGCTGCTGCCTTAAGAGATCAGCTCAAGATATGGGCCAAAGAAAAGTATGGCAAAAGAGTGCGTGTGAATAACTCTGGATGCTTGGATTTCTGCTCAAAAGGGATTGTCTCAGTGATTTATCCTGACGGTGATTGGATTATGAATATCACTTCGCAAAACTTGGACGACCTTAAGACTGCAATTTCAGAAAAGATGGATTCTAGTTCGTGAAGACGATAAGAACGCCTTTATTCTCTTGTTTATTTACCTTTTCAAACTGCCATTGATAATTGCCCTTCTTCAAGTACTCGGTAACGGCTTTAAAGATCGCTCCTGTACCTTTTCCAGTCATGACTTTTACTCTAGGCTCTTTAGTTGAGCGGTAAAGAAAGCGATCTAGGGCATCTATTGCTTCATCAACGGCATATCCATGTAAATCCAAAGTTTTCATGGTAGGTATATAGCACGTGTCGCATGGCAAAAACCACTGGTTTTTCATTGTAGAACGATAGGGATTTTGGTTTTTTAAGCTTTAAGCGTTCAAAGCAGCATGAGCCAAAGCACTGTAAGTGTGAGCAAAGCTAATGGAGATTTTTATGTCGGATACACAACAACAAGTAAGTCTTAGAGACTTTGATCTTTATAATCCTACAGAAGAGCACAAGATGCTCCGTGAAAGCGTGAAAAGTTTTGTTCAATCTGAGGTTGAACCTCAAGCTCATAAACATGATAGAGACGAACTTTTTAATCTTCCTCTTTTAAGAAAACTAGGTGAGCTAGGACTTTTGGGAATTACAACTCCAGAAGCTTACGGCGGATCAGGAATGGATGCCCTTGCGGCAACGATTGCTCACGAAGAGATCGCAGCTTCGGATCCAGGATTTTGTTTGGCGTATCTTGCGCACGCCATGCTTTGTGTGAACAACATCGCGATGAACGCTAATGAAGAGCAAAAGAAAAGATGGTTACCAAAACTTTGTTCGGGCGAGTGGATCGGGGCTATGGCTATGTCAGAACCGGATTACGGAACTGATGTGCTTGGAATGAAATCAACAGCAGTTCTTAAGGGTGACCACTATATCTTGAACGGCAGAAAAATGTGGATCACCAACGGAACAATCGATGAGAACAAAACTCCATGTGATATTGTTTTGGTTTACGCAAGAACTGGCGAGGCCAATGGTAGAGCAAAAGTTTCTACATTTATCGTAGAAAAAGGGTTCGAAGGTTTTAGCGTTGGACAAAAGATCCAAGACAAAACAGGAATGCGTGGATCCAACACCGCAGAACTTGTCTTTGAAAATTGCAAAATTCCAAAAGCAAATTTGATTGGTAATGAAGGCGAATCGATGCTTCATATGATGAAGAACCTAGAAATGGAAAGGCTCACTTTGGCCGCGATGAGCTTGGGCATTGCAAGACGTTCTGTTTACGAAATGAATAAATACGCTACGCAAAGAATGGCTTTCGGAAAACCATTAAGAAAGCTAGGACAAATCCAAAAGTACATCGGTGATAGTTACGCAGAGTACATGGCTTGTCGGGCTTACGTTTACGATACGGCTAGAAAATTAGATCCTACCAAGGGTGGAAATAGATTGGATTCTGACGGGGTCAAGCTCACGGCTTCGACTATGGGAAAAAATGTTGCTGACCGTGCAATGCAAGTGATGGGCGGTTACGGGTACGTGAGTGAATACATCGTGGAAAGACTCTGGAGAGATGCTAAGCTTTTAGAAATCGGTGGTGGAACCATTGAAGCCCATCAAAAAAATATTACAGTCGATCTAGAAAAATCAGGAGGAGCACTCTTGTGATAGAATTATTTGGACTCGCTATCGCAGAACCGATGACGGTCTTAACAGATTTAATTTTAGCTGCGATGAGTTTCTATTTTGGTCACGTGCTTTACTGGCATGCCAAGTACCATGGAAAAAATAATTCTTACGACAAAAGATATTCTCAATTTTGGGGAATTGTTTTTCTTTTCTTAGGCTCTGCATCGTTCTTGGGAGCTGTTGCTCATGGTGTTCCTCATATGTCTGGAGAATACCCAGTGCTTCGTGGAGCATGGCCATTCACGGTAATGTGTATGGGAATGGTGAGCTTCTATTTGCTTCTCACGATTGCCATGGAATACTTCCCACGCAGAAGAAATATAATATTTATTCTCGCCTACATTAAAGTGCTGGCATTTTTAGTATTGATGTTTGGCTATCCGAAAAAATACTTCGGTGAATTTCAAAACGTGAGTTTTAATCTAGTAATTCTAGATTATGCGCCGATAATGATACTTCTCTTGGCTTTGAACATTAAAGATATAATTCAGAAAAAGAGTCCTGCGGCTAAAAAGATGGTTATGGGTATTGTAGTTTCTATTTTAGGAACTGCGGTTCAGATTTCAGGATTTACAATTCATCAGCATTTGAATCACAATGATATTTATCATTTGATTCAAATGGTAGCGATCACGCTAATGTTTAAGGCTGTAACACTTAAAAAGCTCGTTTAATCTGCTTTTAGGTCTAAAGATTAAATAAAATTTATGAGTGACCATCTGAGTCGTACTTTTGCAATTGCATTGTGCAGTCAACTTTGAGAACACCTCTATAGGTGAGGGGTTCCAAATGATTCATTTAAAATCTACTTATGCATTTATATTCTTATTGGGGTTAGTGCCTCAAATTTCGTATGCTCAACTTCAATTTGATTTTAAATCCGATCAAAAAATGCATCTGGATCCACATCAAGAGGTAACTCTAAAAAAATCAGAAAAACCAACTTCACTCAAGAGAGCCGCTCGAATTTTTACTAGGAAAACAGAAGATAAGCAGATTTCTGCCCAACTTAGTTCTACTCTTAAAAACTTGAGTGAGTTAGGACAGCAGCAAGCAGTTTCATGTTCAGATAAAAAATCCTTTGATTATGCTCTAGGTTTAACAGTCCTTGGTCGCTATCAGGATTGCCGAAGTTATGCAGAAAAGTGCATGCAAGAATCCGAAATTGAAAACGCAGTCCTCCTGCAGGTTCAAGGAGCGCGTTGCTCTTTGCTGGATTATCAGTTTTCAAAGGCCAATGATTTCTTTTTATTCAATAAAAATGGTAAAATAGATGATTTGAATTTTAAAATTTTTCTCCATGCATCTATGGCTCTAGAAACGGAGTACTCAGATCAATTTGATCAAATTATTAGTAATTTAAAAGATTTTTCTGATGCAGATAAAAAAACTGCAAAGGCCATGTTGGAGTTTTTTGTTATTGGCACGCCAAAATCTGATACTAAGGCTGCGGTTTATAGTTTTATGGACCGGTATGCAGTTAGTTCTTCAGGGTTTCTGCAGCAATATTTTAAAAGTTTAAGGGTAGCTCTATTAGCAAAAGATTCATTGCATGAAAAAGCATATAGTCACTTGGTGGAAGAAGTTCAAGGTTTAGAGAATCCTCTCGACTGGTGGGATTTGGCTTACAATATTACCTATCGACTTTCTACGGGTGGAAATTTCAACTTAGCAAGGGAAGTTTATCTTGCGTTTTATCCTTACTCACATTCGAGAAGTTTAAAACTTCCTCTGGAACAGAATACATATACATATACAGAAATTTCAGAATCGGCTTGTGCAAAAAACATGTTGAGTGGATCTTTAAAAGACGATTTTAATACTAAAATCCAAAATTGGAAAAATGGAACGAGTGATTTAAAAAATTTAATTGCAGATCTTGAAAATGATGCAAATTTAAACTCCTTATCAGACGCTCAAAGTACTTTGGGGGGATTATATTCAGTGCTGGGAGATGAAAAGAAAGCTCGAGATGCATTTTGGAGAGCCCATCAGTTGTGCCCATTCAATAACCGATCTCACTGGGGCCTTACTTTGCTTGAAAGACAATTAAAATATAAATCTTACGCTGATTTTGAAAAAAATGAACAAAGAGTTATTGATGTTATTTCTAAAATCAATTTTCCAGACTCTATTTATAGATTTATCCCAAATTTGAAATCATTTCCTCAAACATCAATAGAAAGAGTTAAATACGGTATGCGCATTTGGGCAGACTACGTAGATTATTTTTTAAAAGCGAGTATGAAGGCTTACATTAAACTTCCTTTTGAAAAACTAAGTGAGGTTGCTTCGTTTGAACATTTAAAGGATGTGAGAATCGGTCCTCCACTTAACCCAAATCACAAATATGACAATAGATTATGGGATGATGTTCGAGGAAGTGGCGGAAAATTTGTAGCGGCAGACCATGATGAAGTCTTTATGGGAGTGCATGGTGATTATAATTTATTAGGTCATGAGATGGCCCATCAATTTCACACCTACGTGTTAGGATATCATCCTGCAATTGGTGCTTGCATTAAAAAATTGTACAGTGCCGCTTTAGAGAGAAATATATTTGCGGATTCATACGCGAAATCAAATGACCGAGAATATTTTGCTCAAGGCGTGACCTACTATCTCATTCCGGCAGATATGCCTAGCAGATATGGTCTCAATCAGAGTTGGGCGATCGAAAATGATCCACATTTGCATCAACTTGTTTTATCAATAGACAATGCAAAAGGGGATTTTTCGAAAATCAAGTGTCCTATTTTATAGTAGTTTAGAATACTTTGAATGAGTTAGCAAAAGTTCATGATGTTTAGTGTAGATACTTGTGCTCAATAATATTATTGATCTTTTCATCGCGATCTTCTACGCCGCCAGTGAAGGCTTGAAGGACTGAGAGCTGAGATCTCAGATTTTCTTTAGCCGCTTGAATTGCCTTATAGACATCCAAGTGCTCACTTTCAACAACTAGATTTCCAGCTTCGGTTTCTAGTTGAATCATGACTTTCTTTTTTTGAGCTTTTTTTGTTTTTTTAATTATTGCGGGGTCTTCCACAATTATGGAAACATTGGAGTTCTGAGGCAAGAGTCCTTCAAGATCCGTAAGCTGCTGATAAATGAACGCGCGGATTTCTGGAGAAGTATTTTCTTGGGAGTTGAATGTGTGTTTCATAATGTAGTGACCTCCGGAGTGGTTAAAAACAGTTAGTCTGTCTTCAACAATTTGGACCCGACATCGATAATTTGAGCCTAAAGTATAGAAAGTCAATACCCAACCCCTAAGCCAATGAAATAACAAGTTATTTAAACATTCCCCAAAAGGTACCCCCTAGTTTTCCGTACTGATAGTGCGTCAAAATAACGCAGTTGCGGTACGGAAAACTAGGGGGTACCTTTTGGGGATGAGAGTGTTTGATAAAAGTAATATTCCGAAGCCGGTGATGCAGGTTGATTTGCCGACGAATTTTAGCAATCTAGATATTGAGATTGGCTGCGGCGTTGGCTTTCATCCAATTGATTATGCGAAAAATAACCCCGAAAGACTTCTGGTTGCGATCGAAAAAACTTCAGAGAAATTTGCTAAGTTTTTGGGAAGGCTGGAAAAACATCCGCAAATCAAAAATGTAGTTCCAGTTCATACTAATGCCATTTGGTGGGTTGCACACTACGTAAAGCCTCAAAGTGTGGATCGTTATTTCATTCTGTATCCAAACCCTTATCCAAAAGATCCGCAAAAAAGATTTTTCGAAATGCCTTTTATGACTTATTTGGTGGAGACATTAAAGCCTGGTGGAATAATTACTCTCGCTACAAATGAAAAATATTATTTTGATGAGTCCTTAGAAAATGCTCAAAAAATATTCGGTTTGAAAGTAATTGAAAATAGAATCGTCGAAAAATCTGAAAAGCCCCGTACTCACTTTGAAAAAAAATATTTAGAGCGCGGTGAAACTTGTTACAATTTAGTTTTAAAAAAATGACGAAAAGCTGAGGTAGAAAGCGGAGCCTCTTTTTCGTTTCATATTATTTTAAAAAAATCAAAAGAATATCCGTACATACATTCTGGCTTTGATTTTGATATTTTATCTACAGATTGCTTATTCATTTCTAATATTAAATTTTTAATAATACGAACATCTTCACGCGATAAAGTGACCAATGAAGAATAATGTAAGTCACTTTTTTCTCTTTTTCTTATGGATTCGATTGCAAGAATTTTAAAATTAGTATGATGAGTGGTAATGAATGGCGAGTCTTTTGGAAGATGTATGACAATGTCATTTTTCACATAGAATTGGTCTCTTACAGATTCAACCAAACCAAAATCTTGAAGTTTTTTGCATATAGATGAAATTAATTCGGTATCTTGTTTGAGTGCATCTGCGAGAGACTGAATAGACATAGGTTTAATCGTTAGCATCATATGAACTATTTGGTAGTAAATATTTGAATAGTACTCAGAGCTAAACTCAGTGGCAGAGTTTACTTTTGCCGAAACAGACTTCTCAACACTCACTTCTTTCTGTAAAATTTTTTCAATTTGCTTCAAAAAATAATTTCTCAACTCATTTGTACCAGCTCTAGAGTATGACACTATCAATATGAAATAATTCGAAGCCTCTTCACTGTGTCTAAAAAAAGCATTAGCTCTTTGAGCTTGCTCTAAACTTAAATGAGCTTTGCCACTAATAACATGAGAGATAAAGCCAGGCTGGCATTCTATCGCAGCTGCCAGGGCAGATTTAGATCCACTCTTGGCTCCAAGCTCATTCAATTTTTCGATAATATATAAACGATAGTCCGTATACTTGAAAACCATATTTTAATATTACTAAAATATGGTTTTATTTTTTACTAAAATAAAATTGTAAATGCGCTGCATTATCAATATAAGAATCGCTGTGGAGGCATTTATGGGAGCTAGGCACTTTATCATTCTGACAGTTAGTTTAAGCGTAGCATTATGTACTGGGTGCGTTAAAGCGCGAAATACGAATAGTGGAAATGCACCAACGAGTGGAAGTATTACTGGTGGCGGAGGATTTGCTGCTACTAATTCTGCAAAAATATTAATAGACGTTGTTCATGAATTAGTTGGTGAAATTGAAATTGCATCCGATAGGTCTTTTTCGTCTTTGCCGTTAAAATGGGACAAACTAAAACTTATATCTGTGATTTCCAATATCGAATTAAAATATGATTTGACTAAATACAGAGAAGGAAAAGAACTCTTATTTGATTATGATCAAAAAACAAATAAAATTTTTGCCTTGAGAAGTTATTTTTTAGCTTACGCAAGTGAGTCATATGAGTCGGTAAGTTATTCTACTAAAAAAGACCTAAAAATAAAAATTCTGCATGAGGTTGCTCACCTTATGTACATGGGTGAGTCAGAGGCTAAAAACTTTGCTATGAGTATATACTCCTCTATGCAGAATGAATTCATTGCCTGCTGGGATCAATCTGATGTCTTAAATATTAATCTTAATTCCTATAACTATGGATTCTTGTTCCCTGTAATTGGTGGATATGGGATTATCTGTGGACCCTTTAATCAATGTGATATCGATCATCTCGCAATGGATGATTCGTATTATTCTAAATATGCAGCCTTATTTGGTTTTGATAATAGCATAGCTCCGCTCATGAAAGTCATAACTAAAAATGAATATGGCTTTTCAGATAAAAAAATTCAACTTCCGGATAATACGAATAAAATTTATAATTCAGTCGCACGGCTTATAAAAAAGAATGGGTCAGAAAAAAATATTCTATGCACATATTTTAACAGAAAAGATAAAAAGAAATTTTTTAAAGAAGAAAAACGCGTATTTTTGTCTGAAATAAAATCTCTACCTGTAGCGACTTTTCTAAATCTGACTGAAAAGTGTGAAGCGGCATTATCTAAAAAATTCACTCCTGAGATGATGAGTTCTGAAAACAAGACGGGTAATATAACCTGTCAGAAAGACCCAACGGATAAGTCGATATTTGAATGCACTTATCGACCAACATTTAGTCTATATGCCAAATCAAAAAACATGATGTTGGATAGCCAAATACCTGACATTATTTTTGAATCAGATAGCTTTTTTATTAACGAACTATCAAATATTAAATTGTTACAAAGAAAGCCTCTGTATAGCGACTTAAAACTTATTTCTTATGTAAGTGAAGAGACCTTGCAGGCAGATACACAAGCCTATGCAGACTGTATTCTAAACGAATTTAAAATGAAAAATTGAATACTAAGTAACCACAAATAAAGGAGGTTTTATTTTAAAGATAGAAAATTGAAACGGTAAATTAAACGAATTAAGTAAATTAACTAAAATAAATATAACGAATTTAATAAAGGATTACAAATGAAAAAAATAATATATGGATTTACTGCGCTTTTAACCTTAACGGGCCCGAACGTTTTTGCAAAGGAAACTTCATTTTCTGAAGGAACCTATGCTTCTTCAGACACACTCTGTGAGCTTCAAATTAGCCATTTGAGTTCAGATTTGGGACTAGTTTCGCCATCATCAGACTGTGATGAAATTGGAATTAAGGGAGAGACTCACTATCCTCTTAATATATCAAAAAATTCCAGTGGCCACTCATCTAAGCGTGATGGAATTGAAAAAAGAATTAGATATGAACTTCTCTCTGGAGATCAAATCTTGGTTACATCAACTGTAGTGAAATTAAAGACAGAAGAGGCGCCAGAAAAAGTTCTTCAGTTTTGGAGAAAAGTTTTTGTAAAAAGAGTTCTATAGAGGAAATTTGACAGCGATAAGATATTGAGCTGTCGATCTTTTTCTCAAATAAACTATTTTTTTTGAATAAAAAATAACTGTTGTGAAACAGCAATGGTTTCTATTGGCTATTTTTAGATTTTTAAACACAATTTGCCAAATGGTTTGGCAAAAAACATATGGGGAGTATGTATGTTAAAGTTTTTTTGTATTCTAATGTTATTGGTATCCACTTCAGCTTCAGCCGCAAATGCAGTTGATAAATTGACGTGTAAGGCAGAGATTTTGAATCTTGCGAACGAGGTTATCGCGGAATCAGAAGCGTACATGAATTTTGAACGTGGAGAGATGCAAGGATTTAATGATTTCGAAAGTTATCCATTTCCAAAGGATATTCTTGCAACGGGCGCATTGATGTTCGAACAAGGTTTAGCCGTTCAAGCTAAGCTGGGAAATTACGACGTGAAGGTCGCACTATATCCATATTTTTCTTTTGCGCAAAAGCGTGAGGCGCTTGATAATGTGGTGGTCCATGCGTCAACTCGTCTGTTTACAGAAGTTTGTCCTACAGGTGGAAATAAGGATAGCTGTGTATTATGGGGACAGGCATATGCAGTGACTCAAGATCCTTTTGATTCTGGTATATATAAGCCAACAACTTTATCAAATGAGGGAGTTCCTGTGCTAGATCCTTCTTCACTCAATAGAGAAGGAAGAGTGATGCTGAAAGACCTTTCCGTGCTGGCAACAACTAGGTTCGCTTGTAAGCAAAAAAATGGAAATCTTTAACATCTGAGTAGTGACCCTCATTCTAAGAATGAGGGTGTTGTTTTAGATTGTCACGTAACAGAGCAGATCTTATTTGTGACGACCCTTCAATAGTTCTCATAAAAAATTAAGAAACGTAGATTTCGATGCGTTCACGGCCTTTGCCGGGATTTACTCTTTTAAGTTTAATGGTTCCCATTTCGCCCGTGCGCTTGATATGGGTTCCGCCACAAGGAACTTGGGAAAATTCTTTGATTTTCCAATAACGTCTTTCATTGGATTCGTCGCTGAATGCGCTTTCGATTTCCTGGTTAGAATCGATAATTTTTTGAGCTTCATCTTGAAGATTTGGAATGAGCGGAGTTACGTTCTGATCCCATTGGAAATCAATGCGAGATTTTTCTTGTGCGATATGAGCCCCAATTTTAATTACTTCTGGAAATTTTTGACAAACAAGCTCTAGCACCACTTCGGCGGCAAAATGAAGGCGCATCAATTTGTATCTGCGTTCCCAATCAATTAAAACCTTTACGGCATCGCCGGCTTTCAAATTTGGATTTTCTAAAGTATAAAAAATTTGTTTTCCATCTTTCTTGGCTTCTAAAACTTTGTAGCCACCAATTGTTCCTGCGTCACTTTCTTGGCCACCAGAGAAAGCATAAAAAATTGTCTCATTCAGGGTGATGATATTGCCATTCACAGATTGAACAGTTGTATCGAGTTCTGCTTGATAAGGGTCTTTCCAAAATACTTTTGTGGTCATAGAAGCATTATAATAAATGCCTAAGAAATTGTCCAATCTATTGGATCTAACCCTTTAGATTTGAGATATGCATTGGCCTTAGAAAAATGTTTACAGCCTAAGAACCCGCGGTGTGCGGAGAGTGGTGAAGGATGAACGCTTTCAAGTACGCAGTGTTTTTTGCGGTCGATGAATTCCCCTTTTTTCTGAGCGTAACTTCCCCAGAGCATAAATACTAAATTTTCTTTTTCACGATTGAGAGATTCGATGATTTTATCCGTGAATAATTCCCAACCTTTTTTCTGGTGAGATCCTGCCTTGGCTGCTTCAACAGTGAGAGTTGCATTCAATAATAAAACCCCTTGCTTTGCCCAAGATGAAAGATCTCCGTGTGCATGTTGTTTTAGGCCTAAGTCATTTTGAATTTCTTTGAAAATATTTTTAAGAGAAGGCGGCGGTGGAACTCCGCGCGGTACAGAAAAACTCAATCCCATGGCTTGATTTGGTCCATGGTATGGATCTTGGCCTAGGATCACGACTTTTACGTTATCAAAATCCGTAGTGTTCAAAGCATTGAAAATCTGCGGACCCGAAGGATAAATGATTTTCTTTTTGGTTTTTTCATTTTTAAGAAATTTTTTGAGTTCAAGCATGTAAGGCTTTTCGAATTCGCCTTGGAGGTGGGATTTCCAGCTCTCGTTTAGTTTTACATCCTGGACATTGATCTGAGTCATAGGACTGGTTATTGATTTAAAATTGTTCTAAGTAAAGAAAATTATTAGGTTAAGGACGGTTTTGATAATATAATAATGCCTATGGGGGAGCGTCATGAAATTTTCAACTAGTTTGCTCATCTTAATTTTATCGACATCAGTATTTGCACAAGAAGCAGACGTCGAAACCGAAGTTTTAGAAGCGGAAATCCAAGACTACAAAAGCCAAGAGACCGTCGCCGGAGATGAGGCTAAGGAAGCAAGAAATCGCGAAAAAGAAGCCGAAAAAGCACTCAGCAAAACCAAAATAAAAAAAGAAAACACAGTGGAAATCGCTCGCCAAAAAATCAACCAAGCTGTGGATGAAAGAAAGCGTGCCGACGCTGCGAGAGCAAAGGCTGAAAAGCAGCGAAAGCAAACGGAGTTTGAAATCGCAGCCCTTGAAAAAGACATCGAAAAGAATTTAGCCATTGCAGAAAAGGCCGTAGCTGAAACGAAAGTAAAGCAGGACGAACTTGAAGCGGCAAGACAGAAGAAAGCCGATGCATTAGAAAGAAAGCGCACGGCAGTCGCCTCTAGAACTGAGCACCAGAAAAACGTAGCGAATCTTAAAGCAGAACTTCAGAACGAAAGAAAAGCTGCGGCAGCTGCCGAAAAGACAGCGGTTGTAGCTGAAAAAAGTTTAAAGGAAACGCAAGCTTGGGCAAAGGCTGAAGAAACAAAGACTCAGAAGTTACTAGCGCAGGTACAAGCCGCCAAAGAGAAGATGATGGCGCGTAAAGAAAAGGCAGACCTCGCAAATGAAGATGCGCGAGCCCGCATACAGGCAGCCAAGGATGCCCGTCCAAAGAGAAAAGTTAAAAAGAAGCAATAGACAGAATAAAGGTATTTTAATAAAGTGTACTCAATGGTTTAAAGAGTTACAATTTTGATTCTTTAAGCCCAAAAAAGCCGCAAGGCCATAACTTAACCAATTTTAAAAGTCTCATGAGGATTCTTAAAGTTAGAAAGAGGTAAATATGCTCGAAGGTTCAAACAGAGCCGCTGGCCCACGCCAACACGCACTCCAACAAATCACAGATCCCACAAATGCCAAGAAGCCGACGGACAATGAAAACATCCGGCTTAAAAACATTCGTCCTGTTTCAGAATATTTCGGGGAACTCACTTTCAATATGTCACACATGAGAGATAGGCTTCATAGAGATGCTTATCAAAATATTATCCGCTCACTTGAAAAAGGCGAAAAAATCTCAGAGAAAACTGCCGATGCCGTTGCACAAGTTGTAAAAGACTGGGCCGTCACACAAGGAGTAACTCACTTCTGCCATTGGTTCCAACCAATGACAGGGTCTACAGCGGAAAAACACGACGCTTTCATTTCAATCCAAACTTCCCACCACTCAGAGCTCACAGTGATGGAGAGATTCTCAGGATCTCAACTCATTCAAGGTGAGCCCGATGCTTCGAGCTTTCCGAGTGGAGGAATGAGATCTACATTCGAAGCAAGAGGATACACCGCATGGGATCCCACCTCTCCAATATTTATCTTAGAAGGTGAAACATCAAAAACACTTTGTATTCCTTCTGTATTCTTCGGATACCACGGAGAAGCTCTAGATCTTAAGACTCCGCTTTTAAGATCAACAGATGTTCTCTCAGAAGCTTGCACAGAGTTTTTAAAATTGATCGGTGATGTAGATGCAAAAGCTGTAGATGCAACTCTCGGAGTTGAACAAGAATACTTTTTGATCGATAGAAGATTTGCAGCACAAAGACCCGACATCATAATGACGGGTAGAACTTTAGTGGGCGCGGCTCCTCCAAGAGGACAACAGCTGGAAGATCATTACTTTGGATCCATCCCTACTCGCGTACACACGTTCATGGAAGATTTTGAAAAAGAATTATACAGACTTGGAATTCCAGTAAAAACTCGCCACAACGAAGTAGCTCCAAGCCAATTTGAAATTGCCCCGATCTTTGAAAATGCAGTAATTGCGGCAGACCACAATACTTTGACTATGGAAGTGATCAAGCGTGTAGCTAATAGAAATGGATTCTACTGTTTGCTCCATGAAAAACCATTCAAAGGATTAAACGGTTCAGGGAAACACTGCAACTGGTCGATCAGTAACGACAAGGGTGAGAATCTTCTAGAGCCAGGAAAAACTCCGCATCAAAATTTAAGATTCCTTGCGATCATTTCGGTAGTTTTAAAGGCAGTGTTTGATCATGCTGATGTGTTGAGAGCATCGATTGCTTCTCCGGGAAACGATCATAGATTGGGAGCAAACGAAGCTCCGCCTGCGATCATCTCTGTATTCTGTGGAAGTTTACTTTCTAAGATTTTTGAAAACATTGAACAAGGTAAAGCTTCCGATGCTTCAGAAAAACAAATCATTGATTTGGGTGTAAACCAAATTCCTGCAATCAATAGAGACTACACAGATAGAAATAGAACTTCCCCATTTGCCTTCACAGGAAATAAATTTGAGTTCAGAGCGGTGGGTTCATCAAGTAACGTTGCAGTTCCGGTTTCAATGTTGAATGCAGCTATTGCTAGTACTTTAAGAAAAGCTTCTAAGAGATTAGAAGAACTTCTTAAGGGCTCAAAGCGTGATGAAGCGGTTATGGAATTGGTAAAAGAATATCTTATTGAGTCTAGAAACGTAAGATTCGATGGAAACGGATACTCTCAAGAGTGGAGAAAAGAAGCTGAAAAGAGAAAGCTTCCAATTTTTGATTCTTCTGCTGAAGCGGTCATGGTTTTCAAAAATCCAAAGAGCATTCAGTTCTTGATTGAGCAAAAAGTTTTAAATGCTGGTGAAGTAGAATCAAGATTCAACGTTCAAGTGGAAAGATTCATTAAGACTTTGATGATCGAGATGTCGATGTTAACCGAGCTTGCAAAAACTTATGTGATTCCGGCAGTAGAAGCGCAATTGGGAAATGCTTATAAGATTGCTGATGGTGCATCTGATTCACTTAAGAAATCATACAAGTCTCGCACAGAAGAACTAGAAAAAGTTTTATCAGAACTTTTAAATGGTGAAGTTGAGCTAACAAAGATGATCGATAAAATCGATGCTGTTCACGATGAAGTAAAGAAAATGGAGATGATTCAATCGGATGCGATTCCTCGCAGAGAGGCTCTTAGAGCTGCAACGGATCAAGCGGAAAGAGTTGTGTCGGATGAATTGTGGCCACTTCCAAAATACCGTGAAATGTTGTTCACACACACAATCAGCTAAGTTGATTGTGTGACTAGAAATTCTCTGGTCTTTTAAACCGCACGATGAGTGGATCTCGGCCCTTGAGGCCGAGTTCTTCTTGGGCATCCTCGGTAGCTTTTAAACCATTATTATCAAAGCCAATCCAAATTTCATCTTTAGTGAGTGTGAAAGCTTCGCCAATAGCATGAGCTGAAGGGCCAAATAAATAACCCGGACCTTTTTCAATATTACTGTAAGAATAAGAAGCTACAATTTTTTCAGTTTTTAAGTCTACTTTTACCAATGAGAAAGCACTTCTTTTTAGAACATAGAGAAAACCATTTTGATATTTAGCTTCTGTAAAATCAAAATCATTATCGCTCAATGAAGGGAGCGTCCATTTCTTTAAAACTTTATTCTGTTTTAAATCGATGTTCACAATAAATCTTGGGAGCATTTCTTTTGTGGCATAGAGAATTTGATTCTCGCAGTCGACGGCCATCCCTTCAAAACCGTCGTTACCTGAGAAGAGTCCGCCTTTCATGCTGAGTTCAGAAAAATCAATATCGATTCTTTTTGTCTCTTCACCTTTTTTTACGATATAGAATTTATCGTTCTTTTCATTGGATAAATAAAAAGAATCTTCGCATATATCGATGGCCTCGATGTCTAGTTTGTCTTTGATTCCAAACGAAAGATATTCGGTAAAAATACCTTTCTTCCAATTAACGAGATAAATAAATGGATTTTTTTCTTTATCAGAGATGACATAAATAGATCCATCTGGGCCTTCTACCAATCCACTCAAATCAAATTTATCTTTGTGCGACTTAATGGGAAACTGTTTTAATTCTATGAACTCTAATTGGGATTCATTGGTTTTCTTTAAGGCAAGCTTCGGGCTTTTGTAATTTTTGACGGACATAGCATATCCAACGGACACGAGCAGAGTAACAAGAAACGCAATTAAAATTTTCATATGTCTATCTTCCTTTTAACAAATTGATCAATGATTTTGGGAGAAATTTTATTTAGGAAGTAAGCAAGGCTTCCGTCTGTAGTAGGAATGATCATGGTCTTTTTTTTCTTTAAATCTTTCAATGTAGCCGTAGAAACTTCTTCTGCCGTTACAACTTTTGCTTTTTCTTCTGTTTCGAGAATTTCTTTAGGCTTGACCCTATTTTCTTTTTCCAATCCTGGGGTTTTAGTATTGGGAGGACAAAGAACAGAAACCTGAATGTTGTAAGGTTTAAGTTCACGTCTTAGAGCTTCAGAAAATCCAACCACCGCAAATTTTGATGCACAGTAAGCAGTGTAGCCAAATAGTCCCAAAAAGCCTGCCATCGATGATGTATTTAAGATAATTCCTTTTTTCTCTTTCATAAAGTAAGGAGTCAGAGCTTTACAAGTGTGAACTACGCCAAAGAGATTGAGATTGATCATTTCATCAAAGTGATGAATTTCTTGTTCGTGGATATATCCTGGTTGAGCATAACCTGCAACGTTCATCAAAATATCTGGAACTTTATGATCAAAGATCAATTCGTCGATCACTTTTCTAACGGTTTCAAACTGCGTGACATCACAAACAGCGTAGTTGATTTTTTGTTCTTTGGAAACACGGAAGCTTTCCATCTCTTTGTGAGTTTGTTCTAACTTTTGAATTGTTCTTGAGAGAATAGAAACGTCCGCTCCAGCTTTTGTGAGATCCAAAGCCAGGGCACGTCCGATACCTTCAGAGCCGCCCGTAATAATAACATATTTACCTTTATAAAAATCTGCCACGAAGATACCTTTCTTGTAATACGAAGTAGGTTATCTCTTTAAGAGTTGAAATCAATAAAATTATGAATGAAAATTAGAAAAGATGACTCAAAAGCAATCCTATTATCTAGAGCGTAATAAAGATGACGTACTAGAGCTTAAAAAAGATTCTTCCAAAGAAAAAATCTCTGTGGATTTTTTGTCGGGAGAATTTCAGCAAAGACTAAAAACACTTTCTAAAACTCAACCGCTCTTTAAAGCCATGGCTTTAGAAAAAGGGGAGAGAGTTCTAGATGCAACGGCAGGATTGGGCAAGGATGCGGTGAGTTTCTGCCATTATGGTGTTAGTGTTATTGCTGTAGAAGAAAATCCCATCGTATTTGCGCTTTTGGAAGATGGATTGAGGCGGGCAATGCTTCATCCACAATTCCATAAAAAATTTTCTGGAAAAATTGAATTGGTACACGGGTCTTCATTGGACTATATGAACAAGATCGGAGAAAAACCTCACACAATCTATCTAGATCCTATGTATCCTGCTGATCCAAAATCAGCCAAACCTAAAAAAGAAATGGCTTTTTTAAGAGAAATTCTCACGGATCGTGATAATCTTTCTCGGCAAAATATTGAGCAATTGCTTGAGATCGCTCTTAAAACTGCACTCAAAAGAGTGGTTTTAAAACGTCCACTAGCAAGTGAGCCCATCATAAAACCTTCTCATTCCTTCGAAAGTAAACTGGTCCGCTTTGATATGTATTTGATGAATCAACGCATCATGTGATAGCGTTTACCTCATGGGTACGGATCTTTTATTATTAGTTTCTCTCACGCTGCTGTCATTTGCGGCCAGATTCTACTCATCCACGGTGTCTTTGGTTTTTGAAACCATCTTCATTAAATTTTTTAGAACTCTAAGACCTAGTTATCTTGATTCTTATATTAGAGCTATGGGAATCAGCTGGTTATCTCTAAGGAACCAAGCCATTTCTTTTGTGGGTTTGAGTTTTTTGAACTCTGGAATCATCCCTAATTTTCAGGCATTAGGATTAATTCTTGGTAGTTATGTAGGGCTATCACTTTCCCTGCTATTCTTAAACTTGTATGAGAGCCCGATAAAATTTGTTCTGGTTGCTTTGGCTTTAATCTTTGGAGTTTTTTCAAATAAAAATAAAGCTGTTCAGATTTCTAAAATGTTTTTCTTTGCTGCGACAATATTATTTGGATTTGAACTCTTTATGTACTCGCTCAATATTCAGTCAGTACTCATCGCAAAGTTAGAGTTTTTATTATCCATCAATAGATTGAGTATTATTTTAATTGCCCTCGCATTTTACTTTATATTTAGAAACAGCTTTGCGGTTTTGGCAGTTCTCTATGCTTTCTATCTCAAAAACTTAATCACTGATGATCAAGTGATGAATGCAATTTTGAGCGTGATGATATTTAATTCTTTCTGGTATATGATCGCGACAAAAGATGCCCATAGAGAAACAAGATCTGTAAGTTACGCCGTAGTTCTAATTACGATTGTTACTGGAATCATTGTTATCGCAGCAGAAATGGTTTTCCCTGAGCTGTTTATTCAAAGGTCACAAAGCCCATTGGCTTTCACGGCAAATTGTTTGATGCTGAGCCTACTTATGGGAGTTATTGGATTTGTTCTTAGTCGCTATATAAATCCATTTACTGATAGATTCTTTCCAGCTGGAAATGTAAAAGAGATTCGTCAGATTCAAATTTTTACTTCTAAAAATCATTATCCGATCACGTATCTCGTAGAATTTTTTGAACAAGAGTACAAAAAATTATTTGCACTCATCAACTCTATACAAACGCTGATTTTAAATCACTGGGGAACGGCTGCGGATGAAAATCAGGAGAAAATTCAGAAGTATTCTTTGATTTCACAAAGAATTTTAAAAGAACTTGAAGGTTTAGAGATCCAGATGAACCAGTCTGAGCGCACGGCCTTACAGGCCCAAAAGACTTTCAAGATCCGTGAAAAATTAAACGGCCTAAAAGCTTTGGGCAGTTCACTCAGTACTATCTATGAAATTAAACTTAAAATCTTAGATAATAAGCATCCAAACCTAGAAAAAAATAAAATGTTTTTTGCACAGCCAATTCAGAAGGTACAAGAATTCTGTGATTATATTTTTTCTAGTTACATCGAAGCAGACGCTGATGACCCACAAAAGATGACGGCATTGCTCGGACAACTGACAGAAGATTTGACAAAGTTCAAAGCAGATTTAATAACTTTAAAAGACACGGTGAAATTCACCAAAGAAGAAATGGAAATGATCTACGAATACATTGGCCAAATCCAGTTACTAAACATAGCTCTCCACAAAATCGCACAGTAAAAAATTTTTAAAACGACTCTCTTTTTACTTTGTTGTTATCATCAAGCATTAGAGCGATGGGTTTGTGATTGAGGGCTTCTTCACGCTCGTAGTTGGCGTAGCTTACGATGATCACTTTATCGCCTTTTTGAACATGTCTTGCGGCTGCACCATTCAGACAAATTTCTCCCGGCTTTCCGTAGATCACGTAAGTCGTAAATCTTGCACCATTATTTACATTATAGATATCGACTTGTTCAAATTGTAAAAATTGAGCTTGGTCACAAAGTGCCGAATCAATGGAAATAGATCCCTCGTAGTTTAAATCTGCGTCTGTAACAGTTGCTTTGTGTAATTTTGATTTCATCATTGTTAATTGCATATATTCTCCTACGCCAATGAATTTCTAGCAGTGGCATCCGTTGCTGAATTTTTATTCTTCTTATCTCTAGGTTTGATCTTAATATCTGTGTTGTTCTTTAAAGAGAGGAATAATCCATGAAGAACAAGGTCAGGTGCGATCTCATCGAATAGATCTGTGTCCTCAAACATTGTAGAGAATCCTCCTGTACCCATGACAATGACTTCTTCATTTTTAAAACATTCTTTTTTTAGTTGTTCAGTAAGATATTTACAACTTGCATAGTGTCCATGAAACAATCCAATCTGGATGCTTTCAACGGTAGATCTTCCAAGAACTTCATCAGTTTTTACTATTTCAACCTTAGGAAGCTTTGCAGTCCTGGTTTCCAAAGCTTCCATGGAAATTTTAAGTCCAGCCAAGATCACGCCACCAAGATATTCTTGTTTCTTTGTGATCACACAAAGAGTGGTTGCTGTACCAAAATCAATAACGATTAAATTTTTATTTGGATGAAGTTGAGTTGCAGCGATAGCATTAGAAATTCTATCTGCGCCCACTTCAACGGGGTTCTTGTATTTGATCTTAAGCCCGCTCTTTATTCCAGGTTGAAGGATAAAAGGATTCAAGTTGAAATACTTTAAGCAGCAGTTCCTAAGGGAATGAACTAGGTCCGGAACTACAGAGCAGATTGCGATCTTTTTGATTTGTTGTGGCTCTAATCCGTTTTCTCTTAAAACTGATTTTAAGAATAAACCATATTCATCCGAAGATGCACCTTGAGTTGAAATTTTTCTAAACTTCAATCTAATTTTTCCATTTTCAAAAACACCACCAAAAATTTGGCTGTTTCCAATATCAAGACATAAGATCATACTTGCCCTCCGGTCAGACTAGTTACTTAGGTAACTAGTAAAATTCTGTAAGTTAAAAGTGTAGGTTTTAATTAATTCTAATAAATTTTTACTCAAATGTTCTTTTGTTTCGCCCGTGAATACTAAACTGTCTCTAAAAAAAATTTGGGTCTTATGAGTATTGCTATCAATATCGTTAAGATCATTATGAACTACAAAGTCTACGCTTTCGTTCATTGATAATGCCAAAACTTGTTCGATTTGATCTTCGTACTCTTTGGAATTAGTAAGTTTAAAGCCAATCACAAGTGGAGTGCTCTTCAACGCAAAAGTCTTTAAGTGATCGATAATTTTTGATCTTTTCTTTAACACAAGTTCTACTTCGTCTTTAGAGCTAATTTTACTGATGTTGCTCGCTTCAAAAAGTTCCCCATTGATCACAACTTTATCCACAATGAAATCTGATACTGCAGCCAAGTGAATGATCACGTCAATGTGTGTGTCCCTTAGAATATCTTTCAGAGCTCTCTCCAGATCATCTGAACTCACAAAAGCAATATTTTCCTTTGCGTTGGCAAAGCTTTCCGCCTTGTCAGCATGCACGTAATAAATATTTTTATAGCTATTCTCATATAAAAATTCTGCAATAGAATGCGCAGTTTTACCTGTGCTGGTATTAGTTATACTGCGAACTTGGTCGATTCTTTCTTGAGTACCGCCAGCTGTAATTAGAATATTCATGCCGTTGGACCCTCCTTAAATTCAAAACTTTGATTAGAGAAATGTTGTAATATTTTTTCCAAGATAATTGCAGGGGCTAAGAGTCTTCCAGAGCCTTGTTCACCGCATGCTAAATTTCCTGCATCTGTATCAAGAATTTCGGTTCCCCAAGTTTTTAATTTTTTAATGCTTTCTTGAGTCGCAGGATGCGCAAGCATTTGTGTATTCATCGCAGGTGTTACCCAAAAGGGCTTTTGAAAATTGTTGCTGAGAAAAATATCTGTAATCATATCGCCACCAGCTCCGGTAGCCATTGAATTGATAGAATTGGCCGTCGCAGGACAAACGAGAATCAAATCTGCCCATCTAGCAAGATCTATGTGGTTCATCATCTTTCCGTGTTCATAATTATCGACTTGAACGGCTTCGCCAGTTAGACCTTCAAGAGTTGCTGGTCCAATAAATTGTAAAGCAGATCGCGAGGCAACGGTCTTAACTTTAAAACCTTTTTGCACCAACTGAGAAATCAACTCGCAAGCTTTAAAGCAAGCGATGGATCCCGTGAGCATAAATAGAATATTTTTCTTTATAATTTCTTTATGTGTTATCAATTAATCTAACTCCTTCGATATGAACAGCGGCAAATTTTCTGCCAAAGTGTTCTTCGAGATATTCAACTTCAATATTTTTTGCAGTGAGTTCTTCGTCAATATCCTCAAGTGTTTTGTCTTGCTTAAAAATTTGTGCAAACTTTCTAGCACGTTCCAAGCCTTCTTCAGAAAGCCTTTGGTTTCTAGAAGAAAGCGCTAGGCCCTTTTCATCTCTAACTATAGGAACAGGAACAATTTCAAGATTCATAAAGAAGCTTTCTACCATTCCTTGAATGAGTTTAAGCTGTTGATAATCCTTTTCACCAAAGTAAGCCTTTGTAGGTCTTACGATATTGAAAAGTTTCATCACCACACTTAAAACTCCATCAAAGTGTCCAGGTCTATGGGCGCCACAAAGAATTTTACTAAAAGCATTCTCTGTGACTTTATATTTGTAATCATCCGGATACATTTCATTGATCTCAGGATAAAAGAGGTAATCAGCGCCTACAGCCGAAATCATTTTTAAATCTTGATCCAAAGTTCTCGGATATTTTTTTAGATCTTCAGGATTATTGAATTGAGTTGGGTTCACAAAAACACTGACCACCACGATATCGTTTTCGGCTTTGGCTTTTCTCATTAGCGTGAGATGACCTTCATGCAAAGCCCCCATCGTAGGTACAAATCCAATGGTTTTTCCTGCGAGAGATGAAAATAGATTTTTGTATTCAGATGTTGTTTTTAAAACCTTCGTGCTCAACGGCTTTTCCTTAATAGCTTTCTTCGGTTGATGGAAATATGTTCTCTTTTACTTCTAAGTCAAATTGCTCTAATGAACCTTTGAATAGATCTCTACCTTCTGAGAAGGTTTTTAAGAACTTAGGTTTGTGTCCTGATGTTAACCCTAAAAGATCGTGGAACACCAAAACTTGTCCGTCAGTGTAAGGGCCGGCGCCAATTCCGATCACGGGAATCTGTAATGCATTGGTAATGTCTGTTGCAAGTTGTGTAGGTACACATTCAAGAACAAGAGAGAAGCAGCCCAGTTCTTGTAATTTTAAAGCTGATTGAAAAATAAAATCCGCAGTCTCCTTGTCTTTCCCTTGAACTTTGTATCCACCAAGCTGATGGACAGATTGTGGGGTGAGCCCCAGATGTCCCATTACGGGAACACCAGATTCGACGATATTTTTTACGATATCTTCATGACCTGCAATACCTTCGACCTTTACGGAGCTTGCTCCAGCCTTCATCAATTGATCAACACTTTCCATTGCTGATATTAAACCTTTTCTTACAGACAAGAATGGCATATCAGCCACAATAAATTTATCAGGAGCGCCGCGAGCCACGGCTCTAGTATGGAGAGCCATGAGTTCGGTATCCGCATGAACTGTCGAAGGATGTCCATGCATCACCTGGGCCAGACTGTCACCCACGAGCAAGCAATCGATTTCTGTTTCATTCAAAAGATTAGCGCTCCAATAGTCATAGGAAGTCACCATGGAGATCTTTTTCTTTTCCGTCTTCATTTTGTAAAAATCAAGAATTGTTTTCATCAATCTCCTTTAAGAGTTCTGGATGCGTTGCTTGTACGAAAGATCTATAAACATTTGCAAAAGAATCATTTTCAAGAGCAGTTAAGTTTTTCCTCATCGTAGAAACATCTCTTCTAGAGAGAGGACCTGTGAGGGCGGTTTTGTAATCTTCCTTGATGTTGTCTGTAACTTTTTCTAAGAATGGCAAGACAAGCTCAGGATTGAAATCAAATTTTTCTTTGAAGGATTCGAGTAGCTTTGTCCAAAGTAGAGTTGTGAAGTTTCCTCCCATCACACAGAGTGAGTGGTAGAGAGGTTTCATTTCAGGCTCAATCTCAGAATTTGGATTTTCTAATTGTGGAAAAATTTCCTTAAAAGTTTCATTTCCTTTTTCAGAAATAAATGGAATTTTCTTATAAAAATCTAAGTTGTAAAGTTTGTCTGAGAAAGTCATCAAGGGATGCAGGCCCACGATCCCTGGAATCACTAGGGCTCCGGAAAAATGCACTAGAGTTTTTTCTTGAAGCTCTAGATGAGCATCTACAAATTTTTTGATTTCAGCATCTTTGATCAAAATAAGGACGGTGTCGCAAGTTTTGATGAATCTATTTAAATCTTCTTTGGTGTGTTCTTTTCTATTCCAAGAGTGTACGCGTACATTTTGAGATTGCAGGTAGAACTTCATGTGTCGGGCAGTTCGACCGTTACCAATGATGGTATAACAATGAGACCTAACTTGTAGGTGTGTATTTGTATCTTTCATAATGTTTGGGTACCTGTCTACGTTGTGATCAAGTCCTAGGCAGCAAATCTATCATGTACAGACAGATTGGGTAGGGTTGTTTTTTAAATTATCGCCAAGCATCAACCCCTTGTTTTCAGAGATAAAACCTGTATAACTTCTTTTATGCATAAGTGGATTTTGGGTACAGTCATTGGGTTATCGATCATCGCATGTCTTACGGTGATAAAATTCGGTTTAAAGCCAAAACCAGTTCCAATTATTAAAGCTTCAAATTTTGAACAGCCCGAGCTGCTAGCGACTTATATTAATCGTCAACTTTATCAAAGATTGCGTTCTGCAAAGACCATCGTATTAGGGTTCAACAAAGAAAACATTTTTGAGAAAAAAATTGTAGAGACACTGATCGAATTGGTGACAAACGAAACCAAAGAACAACCTCCTCAATTTATTTTATTAACCCCAGATGAAAGTTATTCTGGTTCGAACTCAACAAGACAAAATGAAATTCGTGAACGTTATGGCGGTAGGCTTGTGGCGTTTTCTATCTTTAACTTAAAAGATGTCCAAGAGGCGCAAGAGATTGTAAATTGCGAATTGGATCATACTTATCCGATCTGGTTGGACTGTATGAAAAGACAAAAAGTAAGACAAATCAATCGCGCCAAAAAAGTCATACTTGATAAGCCTGTGGGTTTAGTAGAAACACAATCTCAACGCGATATTCTTATATATATACGAGAGTAAATCGACGAAAGTCGAGCACTACCTACGCCGAGTCCAGTCTGCAAATTGTTTGATCAGGTATGTTTATTTCCACACAATTAAATATCACTAAATCTTTAACGAGATCCGGGGGGATATTTAAATGGGGAACATCAAAGTTTTTATAGCTACGCTAATTTTAACAAGTATTTTGTCTATGTCAGCACAAGCTGCTCGTTGGATCGTAAAAAATCCAAAGCAGACTAATGTTGAGGCGCTAAGAGGAATGAATTCTCATTCTACTTTAAATCTGAAAAACCAATATTTGATTCTTGATACACGCGAGAGAGTGTCAGCAAATCAACTCGTAAAAATGTTCAATGCAGAAAGTGCATTTGCAGATATGAGAATCTCTATCGATCAACCTAAAAATGATAAAAAAATAGAAGCTGATAATGGTTGGCACGTAGGTCAATTGGATTATGCAAATACAAATCAAAACTTCACAGGGCAAGGAATTGTAGTTGCTGTTCTTGATAGTGGAGTGGATTATTTGCATCCAGATTTAGAAAAGAAAATGTGGAAGAATGTAAATGAAATTCCAAATAACAATATCGATGATGATAAAAATGGAGTAGTTGATGATTATCATGGCTACAACTTCAACGATGGAATTTCAGATCCTATCGATACTCAAAGTCACGGAACACATTGCGCAGGAATCATCGCTGCCGATAAAAACAAATCAACAAAGGCCCAAGGTGTTGCTCAAGGTGTAAAGATCATGCCACTTGTAATTATCGGAAGCGATAGCCTAGGTTTCTTAGGCGATGCCGGGATTGCAGTTAAGTACGCTGTTGATAACGGAGCCAAAGTTCTATCGAACTCTTGGAGAATTTATAATTCTTGGGAAACTTTCATGAATCCTGAAGGTCTTAAGATGTTAGAAGAAGCTATTGGTTATGCAAATGATCACAAAGTCATCTTTGCAGCAGCTGCCGGTAATGAATATAAAGACTTGGATCTTACAAATAAAGAAGACGCTATCTATCCATTGTCTTTCCAAGGTCTATCAAACATGGTCGGTATCGCTTCGACGAATTTGAGCTCAACAAAGGGCGAGCAAATTTCTAGCTTTTCGAACTACGGAGTTAAATCCATTTCAGTTGCGGCGCCCGGGACAGATATCTACTCAACAATTCCAGGTGGCGAATGGATGAAAATGAGCGGAACAAGCATGGCAACACCAATCGTTGCAGGAGTTCTAGCTCGTGGACTCAGCAAAGGCTACAGCATGGAAGAAGCGTTGGAACAATTAAACCAAACTTCCCAAAAAACAACATACTGGCAACAGTACGTTACCCACGGAAGAATCGATATCAAGAAGTACTTGGAATAGTAGTTTTTGAAATAGCGGAGAATGAAAAGGCCAAAGTGACTTTTGGCCTTTTTTTTTCCTAAAATGAAATTTTTGACAAACTAAATTGTTGTAAAACTGAGTTCGATGTTTTACATAGACTCTACAACTAACTGGGGAGCTGCGAATTGAAGCGGCTGAGAGGCTAAGTGATCTTAGCGACCCTTAACTTGATCCAGATAATACTGGCGGAAGGAACTATATGACAAAAATGTCCATTCTTTTTTTAATTCTCATCAACTCAATCACGGCTTTAGCATGGCATCCAACAGACGAGTTAGAAGCAAGAGCAGGCGAGCTGGAAGCAAGAGCAAATGTATGCAGACAAAAAATTGCAAAAAACCAAGAGTTTCTGACAACCTTACTTGCAGATTCTGCGGGCCAATTCATTCTGCGATATAGACTCGGTGGCAGCTTCGTGAGCATGACCGGATCATCGAAGAATATTGTTTGCTACGAATCTCAACCTAACAATGAAGCACATGAAATAATTCGTGACTTGGCACTCAACTGGTCAACAAATGCCGAAATGAGAATTACTTCGAAAAATTTCATCGAATACTTGGGGTTTAACGATATTTTAAATGGCTCATGCAGCCTAGAATGTTCTTGGTTGGATTAGAATTTGTAGATCGATACGGAAGTTTTGATTCTTAATACCTTAATCAACATTTGCAAAATCTTTAGACCATGTTTGCAGTCGCCGACGCTAAAGTAACTTTCATTGAGGAGAGTTACTTCCGCGCCGCAAGCGCATTTTGACACTGTATTTACGAAGGCTCAGTCCGAATCTTAAGCCACTATTACTTTTCTACCCGTTGGACATTTTTCCAACACTATGTTGTAAAAATAATGGCTTTTCCTGAACGGCTTCTGTAAATACATTCCTCATGACAAACAAAGAACTTTATAGACACTATTTAAATAGTGAATTTGCGAGACGATGTGAAGCAAATCCGGCCTACTCCTTACGTTCTTTTGCCTTGGCACTTTGTGTAGATGCGGGAACTTTATCGCGTATTTTAAACGGTAAGCAGGCGCTCTCCTATAAGATGGCACAAAAGATTGTAGATAAGCTTGATCTTTCTCCTGATCAGCAGAAAGAATTTTTTAGTTCTCTTTTTCATTATCAACAATCCAGAAAGCTTGAAAAAGTTCATGAAAAAAATGTGAACGAAGCGGAATACAAAGGTGCTGACTTGAGTGTTGAGTATTACCGAGTGATTGCGGATTGGTATCATATCGCCTTAATGGAAATGACTTATTTGAAGAGCTTTAAACCAGATTCAAGGTATCTCGCTCAACAGTTGGGAATTACGCAGGCAGAGGCCAAGCTAGCTCTCGAGCGTTTGCTTAAGCTCGGCCTTTTGACTAAAAAAAACGGCAAGGTGATAAAAACCAACGAAAAGTTATCCACCACAGATCGTCATTTAACCACGCCAGCCCTTAGAAAAAATCAAAAACAATTTTTGGAAAAAGCCATTTACTCATTGGAAAATGATTCGCTTGAGGTACGAAGCAATACCAATATGACGATGGCCATTGATTCTTCTAAAATTGAAATAGCAAAAAAAATGATTCGAGAATTTCAAATGACACTCTGTAATTTCTTAGAATCAGGCAAGCAAGATCAAGTCTACAATCTCAGTGTCGCACTTTATCCATTACAAAATAACAAACAGAAACCAAAGGAGTAACTTTATGCGCTTATTAACTTTCTTATTTTTATCAGCAATCGCCGTGCAAGGATTTGCCGGCACGGACGGTCACGGTGGCTTCGGCATCAACTGCAACAAACCCATTACGGCCAACAATGGAACTCAGCTTCCAGGAGGACTTTATGCTCTTGATTACTGGGACACCATTCATACGCTCAAATACCCTTGGGGATTGGGTTCTAGCAATTTAAACTGGCAAGAAAAAATAAAGATTGCAGGAAATAGGCTCAAAGGATTAAACAAAAATCTCTCTCAAGGCGTATTGGCATTGGCAGAAGATCCACTAAAATATGTAGAGCTGAGTGATGAAAAAATTTATTGCGGCAATTCTAAAATCATTGGAGAAGAAGTTTTTCAAGATATAGATATTGGTGGAACGGTCATTCCGGGCTCTTGTAAACTAGAGCCAATTGCTAAAAATATTTCGGAGTGTAAGTCTGATTTGGTTCAGCTCAAGAAGAAAATTTTTATAAACCCAAATCAATTTACTAAACTCAATCAGGATTCAAAGGCAGCCATTGTTTTGCATGAATATTTTTATTCTCAAATTGCAAAGAAAGACAACTCGGAAAGAGTAAGGCTTTTAGTCGCTCTTTTGGCCAGAGCAGATTTTGAAACTATGCCAGCGGAAGAGGTTCGCCAGATGTACGCGAAAACCTATACTTTTCCCATTGATATTTCTATCCAAGGTTTAGCGTTTTCTATTTCTGGCCATAGGTATGGTGAAGAGATAAAGTTGGACAGACCTGATGGATCTTTGAAGTCTGTCATCGCATATGACGGAGTACAGGCATTACAAAAAAATTTAAATTTATTCGATAAAAAATTAATTGTGATTCCTAAAACTGGAGGTTTGGTTTTTTACGGATATCATGGCTGGAGAATTGATACCAAAGGAAACTTTCGTGACTACCAAATACTCAGTAAGGTCTTGAACTCTACAGTATATGAAAATCTTCAAATCAATACGGACCTCTATCATGCATCTTTAACTTTTAGTGAAGATGGAGTTTTGTCAAAAACCGAGGCTAAGATCGATAGTATCCAATCCAAAGAAGAAAATATTATTTTTGAAAAATCTCGTGTTGAGAATGTATCAACAACCGGTCTTAACGATTTGAGCTGCATCGAAGGCGACTTTGATATTGTTAAAACAAAATCAAAAAATTTACATAAAGCAAAAAAATTGTGTTTCTCTTCAAGTGGAAAGATTAAAAGTGCATCTCTTTTTGAATATATTAGTACAATAGAATTCTCTGAGAATAGGAAATTTAGTGTATCCGAAATGGTAGCTTTAGATGGCGATAAATTTTTACTTACTAGCAAGGCCCATTCTGAACTTTTTGAAACTTTAAAGTCCATAGGATTGGTAGATTCATCCTTGAATTCGCCTTATCATGATGAAAAAGTCGAAATGAAAGTCAACTCCTTAGGTCGCCTCGAATGTTTATCTCACGGGCGTGCACACTATTACAGAAATTCTGATAAAAGATTTTATGATATTGAAATCAAACTCAAGGATGGCAAAGTTAAAAGATTCAACAGCAGAGTGGTCATAAGATTCGATGAAAATGAACAAGCCATCAGCGCCGTAAAGGGCAGTGGATGCCTCTAGAATATTAATCATTAAGGAATGTGAAAAGGCTAGCTCTCTTGAGTAGAGCTAGCTGGATCAAGAGAGCAGTGGCTTGGTGGGCAGTGCAAATATAGCCAATTAGCTCATGCTGACTACTCAGTTACTGAAATTAAAGCCATTCTTGAAAGCAAAAGAGTTCTAGATCTTGTTAAAGATACTTCAATTACATCAATCAGTAAAGCGGAGCGCGAATTAGTATACTCAGTAGTTTTTGGAAAGTGTGCTGTGCTAGTAACTGCAATGCCTGTTTGCCTTCCGGGACTTCCACCAGAAGGTGAAAAAGACCCAGGTTGTAAAATCAACGTTCAATTCGAATCATCTGACGTAACCTGCATTTAATCTTACCCTAAAACCCTAGTAAAAAAATAATCAAATAAAAATCAACAAACCTCCGCGGATCGACCCGGAGGTTTTTCTTTTTCATACAAAAACTAACCTTGAGTAATCAGATCATTTTCGTGAGGAAGTGTTCTTCTAAAGCCTCTGAAATACGTTCTTGGTGAGAGCTCTAATAGATCATTCAGATGAGCCATATAAATGCAGGCAAATCTTTCGACCTGAGATGCAAAATAACTTTCTTCGCTTCCGATTCTCATTATTTCTCCCCAATGTGGATTGAAAAATGATTGGTGCTTAGAAATCAAATCAGAAATCTTTTTATCGATGATACCGATTTCATCTTGGAGCTTCATCGCAGCCTCTTTGGATGTTTCTTTACCTTCATCGTGTTCTGTTTGGATTTTTAGAAGCTCTCTTTCAAGAGGTTCTTTGGAAATCATCAATTTATTGATTTCATCATCAATAGGCTTTGATTTTCTTAGGTTTACGATTTCTTGTTCGATTTCATCAACGATAAGGCCCGTTCTCCAGTTGCAATCTTTTTTGAGCCTTAGGATATCGCCATAGATATGATCTCCGATATAAAGAATATCGTCACCACTCAGATCCAACGCATCCGTAAAGATACTTGCGCATCCACCTTGGTAGACTCCGGGTTTAATTTCTTTGGCGATGGATTCCAAGACGCCTTTGTCTAGGTCCACATTTACGAACTCATGCTTTTCGTAGAAGAACTTTGGTTTGTGAGCCAGCGTAATTACGAATTCAAAAAGTTCTGACCAGTGCTTGTGATCATTTAAAAAAGGTGTCACGCAGCTATCAAGAATGAATTTTGAATAATCAAAATCTGAGTTTGTGATGATAAATATTTTTTTACCATGTTTCTTGAATCTCTCTAGATTCTCCACAGTCTCTTTTGATTTATAGATAAAAGGATCTATGTTTTTTCTGACATCGTCTTTGATGCTTCCATCTCTATGAGCTTCATCAAGACAAGCTAAAATATCATTTGCGATCTGGTTGTAATCTGGCAGAACACCGTTGTGCTTGTCATCTTTTAGATCTACAAGCTGCGCAAAAAGCAATGCCGGCGAAATCGAGAAGATTGTATCGATGGCATAATAATTTTCGTTTCCTAGATCGATGTACTTGCTCTTGTAGATTTTTTTTTGTGTTCTGAAGTCGATGGGCTTTGTCCCATGAGTGCTCATTCTGATTCCAGAATAGCGATTTAACTTTAAAAGGTTGCCATTTTTAGTATCGAGAACGAGCCCACGAATGGCTTTATCGAACTCAAACGGTAGATTTAAAATGTCTTTTGGGTAACCTTTTTTTGCGACCAACTTCTGAAGTACGACCTTATGTGCCAACTGTTCGAAATTATGAGAATTATAGCGAACCAACGTGTGATCCATGTCGAGGCCGATATATTTGATTTGCTTGAGGTTTAAGGTTCTATTTACGAAAACTTTTTGATTCATCCATGTGCTCCTGGGTCATAGACTACATGGAATTGCCTTAAGAGTCAAAACACGCTTGAGAGGAGGGGCTTGGTATGCAATATTTGACGCTTAAGGTTTTAGTGGTAGCTGTCTACCACATTAAAAAATATCAAGAAAAATATATCAAGGAGAGCTAATGAGTTTTTCAGCTAATAATCCTGTAGGGCTTGATGGAATCGAATTCCTAGAATTTGCTACACCAGATCCAGAAAAATTAGAAAAAGTGTTCTTTAGTTTTGGTTTCAAAAAGATTGGTCAGCATAAAACAAAAAACGTTCAACTTTATCGTCAAGGCGATATCAATTTCATTATCAACAATGAAAAAGATTCTTTTGCTTATGATTTCAAAACAAAGCACGGTTCATCCATCTGCGCGATGGCCTTGAGAGTACAGGTTCCAGCAAAGGACGCTTTGAAAGTAGCGGTTGAGCGTGGTGCGAAGAAATATGAAAATCGCGAAGGCGATGCCGGAGCATTCCCATCCATTTATGGAATCGGCGACTGCGTGGTTTATTTTATCGACCAATACAGCGACAAAACTTACGACAAAGATTTTGACTATATCGACGCAAAAGATGTTAAAGGTTATGGATTCAAAGTGATTGATCACATGACAAATAACGTTCCAAAAAAGCAAATGGATAAGTGGAGCGCATTTTATGAAAATGTTTTCAACTTTAAAGAAAAAAGATTCTTCGACATCAAAGGAAAAAAAACGGGACTACTATCAAAAGTGATGGTTTCTCCGTGCGGGAAGTTTTCGATTCCAATCAACGAGCCTACCGATGATAAATCTCAAATTCAAGAGTACATCGAAGAGTACAAGGGCTCGGGGATCCAGCACGTGGCACTTTTGACGGAAAAAATTATCCCGTCGGTAGATTTCGTTCAGAAGAATGGTATTCAATTCTTGGATGTTCCAGATACTTATTACACTCTGATTCCAACAAGACTTAACAATGTTAAAGAAAGTATCAAAGATCTAAATAACCTTAAGATTTTAGTGGATGGTGATGATAAAGGGTATCTGCTACAGATCTTTACAAAGAATCTATGTGGACCGATCTTCTTTGAAGTTATTGATCGTAAAGGTCATGACGGATTTGGAGATGGAAACTTCCAAGCCTTGTTCGATGCCATCGAACAAGACCAACAATCACGAGGTGTTTTATAATTCCATCGCAGCTTACTCTTGAACAAGCAATGCAAAAGGCACTTGAAGAGGGGAGCAAGGGGTTTGGGTTTGTAACACCAAACCCTCAGGTGGGTTGCGTGGTTTTAAACGCAAAATACGAATTGATTGCAAGCGGTTGTCATGAAAAATACGGAGCAGCTCACGCCGAAGTCAACGCCATCAAAGATTTAACTCTAGAACAGCTCACGGGTGCACATGTGGTTGTTACGCTTGAGCCCTGTGCCCATGTTGGGAAAACTCCATCCTGTGCCCATGCTCTTGCAAAGCTTCCCATTGAGTCTGTGACCTATGGATTGAAAGATCCATTCCCGCTTGTAGCTGGAAAAGGTATCGAAGTTTTAGAAAAAGCAGGAAAGAAAGTAAATCATTTAAAAAGTATGGAAGAACCTTGCGAGGAACTTGCAGAAATCTTCCTATGGAATCAAAGACACAAAAAAGCTTTTGTAGCGCTCAAGATGGCCTCAAGCCTTGATGGACAAATTGCTCTCAAGAGCGGTGAGAGTCAGTGGATCACGGGAGAAAAATCAAGAAAGTATTCTCATTTTTTAAGAGCAGGCTACGACGCAATTCTTGTAGGCAGAAATACTCTTGTGGTGGATGATCCTATGCTCAACATCCGTCATCCTAACTTTCAAGGTAAGAAAAATAAAGTCGTAATCCTTGATCCTGAAGGAAAGCTTTTAAAGAACATCAGTCACTACAAAATTATGGAATATCACGATAAAGAAAATATCATTTTTGCTATACGAGATAATATTGTGGTGAGTACAGACTTTAAAATCTTGCCGACCAAGGTTTTGTTGTCGGGTGCCCTTGATCTTGATGACTTAACAAAAAAACTCTATGAAGAAAAAATTTGTTCTCTTTATGTAGAAGGTGGGGCCCAAACTTATAGTGAGTTCTTGTCTCAGCGTGCTTTCCAGAGATTTTACTTATTCCAAGCTCCAGTCATCATCGGAACCAAAAATGGAAGGTCTTGGAGCGAAACATTTGCCGTATCCAAACTCAAAGATAAGCTACACCTCAGAAATCTAAGAAGCCAAAAAATAGGTGATGATTTATTTATCACCGGAAGAGTGTAGACGGGCACCTTTTAGATTTCAAGTTTGGGTGAGAGTTTTAGTCCTTCGGCGATAAAATGACTTACTTCTTCGTTCTGTTTGCTCTTTTCCAAAAGAGCATCTTCAATTTCTGAAGTCCATGAAGGTTTAGAATTCAGTTGATGGCTCAGCTCTAGAATTTCTAATTTTAGAAGCCAATCCTTCTGATGATTCTTATTTAGCTCTGCAAGAATTTGGATGAGTTCTTTTTCGATATTGTTATTGGATTTAATATTTTTTCTTAAATCTCTTACTTTTTGGTAAAGGTTAAAAAGATTTTGTTGTTGGTCAGAATATTTTTTTGGAGGAATTTTCTTAGCTGAGAAATCTTCGAATTCTCCGTAAGCCTCTTTGTCGGCAGCTCCGCTAAATACCGAAACTACTTTTTCACCCAAAACTAAGTCGTACTCGCCCCATGAAGGATCAAAAAGAGTTTTTCCCTGGTAAGTGACTTTACAATCTTTGTAGATCTGAATGAGCACTTTGGAATCTTTTTTTATTTCGCTGACTAGGATGCCGTTAAGTTCAACGCCAGATTCCCAAAGGATTTTGGTCTGATTATTTTTTTCTGTAGTCTTTGATTTGATTTTACCTACCGGGCAACCAAAGCCGTCTTTGTGCCTTGTGATCCCTTGGTTTTCTAATTCTTTTTCTTGATAAGAAATCTGACAAGGACCGGTGAATTGTAGATAAGCAGCATGGTCTCCATTCTTATGAATTTCTGTAAGTCGTCCAGAAACTTGTGCTCCAACTTCAGAATCCTTGAGACCGAATTCTACAGTGTTTGTGGTCTCAGCATTTTTTGCGATCTCAAGTCCGTAGAGTCCGCCGCGTTTGTAAGCCATGGTCTTTGAAAACTCTTCCAGCACTCGAGATAAAGTTTTAAAACTATCTGCCACAAAGAGTTGTGGTTGCTTTTCCGTGATGTCGTAAGAATATAAAATGCAATCCATGCTAAAAGGAATTTTCTTAGTTTGTGTACTGAGAGCTGATTTTCCTTCACCCGCAGAGGAGAGAAGTCCTGCGCCATAAATTTTGGGATTGTCGTGACCAATCAATCCGTATTCTGTTGTCCACCAAGCCATTCTTGCGAGAAGAGAAGCTTCAGAAGGTTCTCCCATATTGTGAGAGATGCTATCTAGTTTTTCTTGAGCAGATTTTTTTTCAGTTTCCGTAGCGTTCGGATGTTCTTTAATATCTGAAAGATCCCTGATAGCTTCGTAAAGATCTAAGTCTTTTCGATTGATAATGGCTTTCCTTGCCACTTGTGCGTATTCCTCTAGGTATTTTCTAAATTCTGGATGAGCCACCATCGGCGCATGGCCTGCGGCCTCATGGACAATGTCGGGTGCTGGCGTGTATGTGAGATGTTCGATGGTTCTCATGTCTGAAGCAATTGGTAAAATTTTAAGCGCCTGCAACTCTAAAAATGTCGCTGGTGGAATAAATCCACTCACAGGAGCAGCTTTCCATCCGTACTTTGCAAGCTGTGCGCTGATGCTTTCGATACTTGGAATTTCTTCGACAGAAATTCCCGTGGCCTTCATTCCGTCCAGGTAAGATTCGTGAGCGTTCTTTGAAAGATAATTTTTAAGCTGTCTTAAAACAAATCTCCATACCGCTTGATCGATCGGTGTGTATTTTGCCGGTTCTTGCTCTACGATGTATTTTTTAAGATGAAAGGGAATCTCCGTTTTCACAGGTATTGATCCTCTTGGTTTAAATAATTTGTAACATAATCTTTTACGCCTTTTTCAAGAGGCCACTGAGGTTTGCTTAATCCTAACTTAAGTAGTTTGTCCATCTTCGCCTCCGTAAAGTATTGATATTTTTCGCGAAGATTTTGTGGAATCTCGATCCAATCGATTTTCATAGGACGATCCATATTTTTAAAAACTTCTGAAGCAAGGTCAATCCAAGTTCTAGCTGTACCATGCCCCATATTGAAAATTCCATGCTGTCCAGGCTTGTCCATAAGTTCTGCCATCCAGCGCGTGATGTCTTTGACGTAAACAAAATCTCTCATCTGGTGGCCGTCTTTGTATTCATGGTGATGAGATTTGAATAATTTGAGAATCCCTTTGTCCATAATCTGCTCGTGCGCTTTGAAGACAACGCTCGACATATCTTCTTTGTGATACTCTTGTGGACCATAAACGT
The DNA here is from genome assembly GCA_040386775.1 of Bdellovibrionota bacterium. NCBI lineage: Bacteria > Pseudomonadati > Bdellovibrionota > Bdellovibrionota bacterium. The sequence goes on from JAZKEU010000018.1 coordinate 128,054, forward strand.
TAAAAAATTTTAAACCGTAACAGGAAGCGGGTAATTTTTTATGTTCTTTGATTTGAGTTTCAAAGTATTGATCAAATAAAACTTTAGATTCGCCGTAAAGGTTTAAAGGTTTTAATTCGAAGGAAGAAGTATTGTCGTCGTAACCTTTTGCCCCATCCCCGTAGGTTGCTCCACTCGATGCGTAGATAAAGTTTTTGTTATTAACAGCACACCAGTCGAAAAGTTTTTGAGTATAGTGTAAATTCGTTTCCATAACAGCGGTGCGGTCGGTGGCTGTCGTTGAGGAATTTGCCCCCATGTGAACAATCCACTCCACTTCTTTTTTGAAGAGTGCAGAATCTAGTTTTTTTAGGAGTTCATCTTTAGTTACGAATTCTTTGTATTTTCTTTTTGTTAGATTTTTAAGTTTTAAATCTGATGAGTCCAGATCAACACATACAATATTATCAATACCTTGCTGGTTGAGTTCCCAAACAAAAGCACTTCCGATAAATCCTGTTGCGCCCGTTACAATGATCATTCTGCTCGTCTTTCGCCTTGTGTTAAATAAGGTCTATATATCACTTCTCAGAATTACCTTTTTTGGAAGTGTATCTCGTGTGATAATATAGAGGAAAGAAACACACGGAGACAAGATGAAAAATATCAATTGGAGAAACACTCTTTTCCTAACACTAACTCCCATTGCCGCACTCATTTCAATGCCGCTTTATCTACAGTCTGTTGGATTTAGCTGGTGGTTGGTGACAATCTTTGCAACTTTTTATGTGGTTTCAAATATGGCGATCACTTGTGGATATCACAGATACTTTGCGCATCGAAGTTATGACGTGCATCCAATTCTAGAATTCATCTATGTGTTCTTTGGATCGGGTGCCTTCCAAGGTTCAGTTTTGGAATGGGCCGCAGATCATCGCATTCATCACTCTAAGGTGGACACGGATCAAGATCCTTACAGCATCAACAAAGGCTTTTGGTACGCACATATCGGTTGGCTATTTGTAAAATCAAATGCACCTATGGAATTTCCAAAAGATCTTGCTTCAAAAAAACTTCTGCAATTCCAACATAAGCACTATGCACTTGTTTCAACTGTAGTCGGTTTTGGTTTGCCTTGGGTTGTCGGTGAGATGCTAGGACTTGGATTGGGTGGATTGATCTTTGGAGGAATTTTCAGAGTTGTATGTACACAGCACTCAACATTCTTCGTAAATTCTTTTGCACATACATTTGGAACACAGCCTTACAGCACAAAGCACACGGCTAAAGACAGTCTTATCGTAGCGATTCTTACCTTCGGTGAAGGTTATCACAATTACCATCATGAGTTCCAGCATGACTACCGTTGCGCCATAAAGTGGTACCAATGGGATCCGTCAAAGTGGACCATCAGAATGTTCTGGGCCATGGGATTGGTTTCAAAGCTGCGAAAAGTTTCTCATTACGACATCACAATGGCTAAAATTCATCAGCAGTCCAACAGGCTAACATTGAGAGGCGTTCCGCAAGAAAAGTTTGCTGCGATGAAAATGAAACTGGAAGAAGCTCAAAAAAGAGCAAAACAATTAATGAACGATTATCAAAAAAGAAAAGAGGAACTCAAAGCCTCTTCTCAAGAAAAATATCTCCAACTCAAAGCCGATATGAATGTTGCGCGCTTAGAGTTCGAATATGCCTGCAAACAATGGAAGATCTATAACAAGATGCTTTTAAAAAGAGCTAGAGTTTAGATCTCGTCTTTCATTTCTGAAGTTATGATGAATAGTTTTGATAAAAGTTTTTTAGTAGATGGTTTTTTTCTCTTGAGCGCATCTTCTGGTTTGAATGTCCCTGAACCTGGCACTAGCAATTGTGATTCTACGTAACCTTCGATTAATTCCTGCACATTTTCTACGGGAAAACCGGATTTTAAATTTGTGATAATTTTCTCTACGATCATGATGATGGCATTTCCAGTCACTCTGTCAGCTCTATTGATGACTTTTGATCGCGCTTCGATTTCTATTAAAACTCTGAGAGGGCTGCGTTTGCGTCTGGTTTTCTCAATCAGTTCTAAATACACCGCTTGAAGCTCTAATAATTTCGGCGTGTAATTTTCTTTAAAAGTACAATCTTTGAGAGATGCGTTTGTTGAAATCATAATGTCGAACAATACTTTAGCTTCGATGAGGTTCATTCCACTTGCGAGTAAAAGGCTTGGTAATTCGCGAGATAGATCTCTCATATTAAAGATGGCCGGGTGGTTGATACCATCGGCAACCTTCTCTGGCTTTCTTTGTGTCTTGATACTTTCAAAGTACTTAAAGCACTGTTCAAATTTTAAAACCAAATCAAAGTGATTATCTAGTAAGAACGCGATATCGTTCTTTTGGAAGCCAATGTTGTAAAGTCTTTGTTTTTCGAAGTGATATATAAACCTCTTATCGAATTTTTTTACTGCGGAGTGATCTCTGAATTCTGCAACATTTGTTTTCTTGTTAGACTTAATAAAGTCTACGATCTGAGCGAAGGTTTGTACGAGTTGTCTTGCTTTCAATTTTTGTTCGCCAAGAGTGGTGGAGAATCTCTCAATATCATCGTATCGGTATTGGTCGTGTCTCAGGCCGAACTGTCTGATGGATCCATAGTCGATAATTCCTGCGTTGGCCAAGATGTTGTCTCCGTCCCAATCTAGCCATGCAAAAATATAATCGACGTCAAGGCGAGACATGAACTTGGCAAAGCTTTCCACGATATATTCTAGGAATTGATCGTATTTATTTTTTCCAGGAAGAATGGTCCACTCTCTGTTTTTTACTTGTCTTTCGATCATGTAATCGATGCCTGATTTAAGGCTTTTGAGATCATTTTGTTTTAAAAATAAGAATAAGTGTGCGGGTCTCATTAAATTCGGAGCCGCTCTCACTCCAATCGCCAAACCTTTTCCGAGATCAACGATGGCGAGTACTCTTTCTGTTGAGATTTTATTGTGATGAAAAATTTCTGATGAGATTGCCGTCGCATAGAGTTCGTCAATTTCCATTTGGCCACAGCTGTAACCAAAGTCTTCATTTCCGGTTTGCAGTGGTTTATCTGCTTTCACGGCACCTGGAGCTAGCTTTGTAACGCCAGTTCCGCGACTAGAGATGTCCCAGATTTTTCCTTGATGGTGAACACAACCATTCCAGATACTTCTCCCGTCTCCTGAAGTTTTTCCAGAGCGTGAGTCATGTTGTAGTTGTAAGTATCTTGTTGCCATATACATGTTTTTTTTAACGATAGAGGGGTCGTATTGGATTTTATTTTCTTGCTCGAACTCATTGATGATTTGAATTGAAAAAGTCTTTAAAAGCTTTTTCTCGAGATCTTTGTTCATTTTTTGTGGATGGTCCGCTGGGATTAAACCCATTTCTTTGGCTAAGCGGTAATTAAAGTACATTATTTTTCCGCGATTAAGTTCCCGCACAGGATAGAGAACAACTTGATCTTTGAGTGCTTCTTGCCAAGGATGAGTGCCATCAATGAGATCAAAACGTTGATATTCGTTTTGGAGCACTTCTTGTTTTAATTTTGTTGCATGCAAAGTTCGCTTCTTCACTTATAAAACATATCGGTAGAAATACAATTTTAATACAGGACGTTTGAATAGAATTTCGATTTGAAAGCGTTATTCCAGGCTTTGTGCCAGCTGTTTTTGGGTAGGAATGTCTTTGGAATTTTCGAATATATATTTTCTCAAAAATATTTTTTTGAATTTTTTGAATTCCGCTACTTTCTTCTCGTGCGTAGAGTTTCTATTTGCATCAAATAAATCCAAGCCTACTTTGAATAAATTTCTGAAATATATGGAAGCAAGGTTTCTATGATTTAAGTCCTGCATCAAATTTTCTACTAATTCTTCTCTGTTAAGGTTGTCCTTCTGGATAAGCAGAGGTATTTCGACGACAAATAATGATTTATCTTTGAGCTCTATGGCCCATTTGGCGATAAAATAATGTCCTTCTTTTTCGAATTTAATTACTTGGGGATCTTTTCTGAGAACATTTAAACTTTTTGCATAGATTTGATGACTTCTGCTAGAGACTAAATGTCCGTTATCTAGGCGATCACGAAGAATATTTAAATTGAGAGAGTTAAGTTGTGCCTCATCTATTTTGCTAAGCTTCTTTTGTTTTATGACAGATCTGGTATTGAAGAGATCTTCTATTTTGACTTCTACGCTGGTAAAGAATGCATCAATTTCATCAAAGTAAAGCATTTCATGGTAATGTCCTCTGCGGCCAGGGAGTGTTCCTTTTGCTGTCCATGCTCTGCCATGAAATAAGTAAAGAATTAGATTGTTATAATATGTTTGCACCTTGAGGTGTGTGAGTTCGTGATTGCCGACCTCATCTTTTTTGATGCTTCCATTGACGAGTAAATTGTCAGACAAATAAATGATATTTTTATCAGGCTCATACATTGCCTCAATTCTACTTTCTAAAAGTGTGTACGGGTCATACATGACTTCTGTGCCATAATTATCCTTGAGTTCTTTGGCTTCTATATTGAGAGGGTGTGATCCGTCGGCTGAGATAATAATGACTTTGCGTCGGTAACCATTAAATACCTGGCCTTTAACTGTGTATTTTAAATCTGCTGAATCTATAAATTCAATGGCGGATGTAAAAAGGAAGTCTCCCATTTCAAGTAATTGCTTTGGTGAAGGCGTTTTCATTTCAAGAAATAAGTCGTTAAGATAAGTATTAAAAAAATTATTTGTTCTGATAAAATCTGATCCGAGCTTTCTAGCTTTTGAATTTAAATTCACATCGGTAAGAACCAAATCTATTTGGTTATCTAGTGGTAAGGAAATATTTTTACCTATGATTTTGAAAATTGAAGGTTCTTCTTTATCTTTAAAAAGATATGAGCAAGACATTGCCGCTTGCAGCTGCAATGAATATAAACCAAATATGACAATTAACCCCAGATTGCGAATTCTCAAAACTATTCCCCACGAATATTTTTAACATTCACAGTGGAATATCCAATATCTTTAAAATACTAGCAAATTTAATACTTTAAGAGGGAAGAGTTTGTAAAGATTCCAGTGGGTTTAGGTTTTAGCATTAGGAGAGTTTATTCCTGCAATAACTATTCAATGAATAGAGCGGCAAATCCGCCACCCAAAGTTCTAAAATTCGTAGTTTGACCGATGTAAGTTCTTACGGCCGCATGTTGAATTTCGCCATTATAAACGAAAAATCTAAGATCATATTTGGCATCCACTTTATGGCTTACCTGGTCTGTGATTGGAGTTGTAGAGGGTGGAGCAAACTCTTGAGCTATGTAATCACCAGCTTCAAGCACTTGATCAAAAGTTTTGTGCGTAATGCTTTCGCCTTTGTAGGCGCCTTTTCCGCCGTAAGAATTTTTAGGCTTAAAGAAATATTTTTTTCTATCACTCCAAAGTTTTTCTTTATCTTCTTTTTTTACCTCGACAATTTCAAGTACGATGCTTCTGAAGAGTTTTATCTCGTCCGTAGATAAATATTTTTCTAAAAATCCAGCTGTTCCAAAATCCAAAAGACGTTTTTTGTCTGCGAGCAATTGATACTCTTGTGGTTGTGGACTAATGCAAGAGGCATTGCTTTCATAAGCTGTTTGTAAGGCTTGAGATATGGATTCTTCGAAATAAAAATCAGTGGATCTATTGTATACAAAATCCACTCTTTCTTTTTTTGAATTGATAAGTTCTTTAGAATTCCAGGCTAATTCTTTGGCATCGTCAATGGAAACGCTAAGACCCATTTGCTCAAACATTTTTTTGTAAAGCAAAAACTCGAAGTAAGCTCTTTGCATTGTTGGGTCTTCGTCCACAATGGAAATGGTTTTTAGCATTTGGTTTGAGAAGAGTTTCCATTCGTTCAAAAATGAATCTTTTAATTTTTCAATAGCATTTGGAAATGCAGACTTTCTGTTTTCAGTTTTACAAACAAAATCTTCCATTAATTTTGAAGTTAGAAAGTGAGAGGCATTTGTATTGATCTCAATAAGCTTAGGATTTCCATTCACAATATGAAAATCAAAGCTCATAAGAACAGAAAGGTTCGGATGAACTGGGGCCTGGCCCAGGATATCTTTTTGATAAGAAGCATTATTTCTTAAGTGATAAGCCACTTGAACGAATTCTTTGATCTTTTCAAAAGTCTCTTGAGGCATCGTAACAGTTTGAAAACTAAATAGGTTCGGAGAAGGCGATTCTTTTTCAAAAACCTCCTTAAACTCCGGGTACGTTAGCTTACAGAATTCTATAAATTCATTATACATAGGAAGAGACTATGATAACGCGGCAATCTAATCAACGATCTACTTGATTGGAGTAAAATAACTCTTTATGTTGGCTCAAATTATCGGGGGGTAATCGTGTTAAAATTTGTTTTATCATTTGTATTTTTATTTGCGGTGCAGTCTCATGCGCAAAATACTACAACATCAAGAGCCGTTCTTCAGGGGCAAGTTCCTCAATTTTCAGATCTATATAATAGATTTGGTGCTGGTATAAGCTTTTCTCCAATCAGTGGAAAGGTCACCAGTAAGAGTCAAACACCAGGTATAACAGGAAGCTCTTCGGACACTGAAAGCGGAAAAGCCTTGGGCGTTGAAGCTCATTATATGACTTTTTTAAATGGGCCACTGGGAGTCAAGGCGGCTCTTGGTTATATGAAATCGGATATTGAAGATGCAGATCTAAAAACCATCATGGCGAAAACAAGTGGTTTGGTGGCATTGAATGGTCAGGCTGTTTTGGAATTGGGACTGAATGTTTCGAAAACTAAAGTTGAGAGCATTTCTTTAGATGCGGGAATTGGATTTCAATTAGGTATTAATTATTTGATCAACAGAAACGCCATGTTCAATGTTTCCTATGTGAATTTTTCTTCGGATAAAGACTTTAGAGATGATAGCTACATTGATGAAATTGGTAAGCCACTGGATTATAATACAGAACTTAAATTGTCGGGCCTGCAGGCTGGAATTTCTTATCTTTTTTGACAATCAATATTGTAAGTTTCGATATAATGAATGTTATAAAAGTCAGTGTCACGGTAGTCTAATCAACAATTAATAGTCTCTCTTGATGGCCTACTATTTGTCTTTGAGCCACTTTTAACGTGATAAGGCAATTTTGAGCGTAAAATTTATTTCAATGCTAGAACTTGACCACTTTACTGTGGAGCCTTCTGGCAGGGGCTTCATATCCGAATGTAGAAATGCGAGAGCAAACCCTAAGCCTCTATTGCCTCTCCTTTGTCGGTCTGGAACTTCGATTTCATCATACTTACTAAATTCCCTTTCTAAATATCTCGGGAATTCCTTTATTTTAGGATTGATTATTTGAACAAATACGAAATTTTCATTAGAAAAAATAGAAACACGCGCAGTAGTCCGAGCATTTTCATAATCGCCTCTCTCTAACTCTCGGGAGCTATGTTGAATAGTGTTTTGTATGGCGTGCCTAAAAATCTCCCCTGTTCCATTAAACATGTTTGGGTGTTGGTTGCGAGTTTGAGGAGAGAGTTCACTTATTACTGTCTCCAGGCTTGTATTTAGTTCCTGAGAAATTTTATAGTAGTTTGATAGGGTAATTTCAATTGTAATTGGTTCTACTTGCTCAAGAGAAGTACGGTGTGCAGGAGAAAATAAGTTTGCACAAGTCATAGCCCAAAGAGGCTGACATATGGCTAAAGTTTGCACAGTAAAGGCAAGAAAAATGACTCCTAGTAAGTTTTGTAACTTCATATCTTTGTAAACATCAAAATTTGTGCCAGCGGAAGCTATTAAGACGTTCTGCTTCATATTAATGGAGATAATTAAAAGCACCGAAAATGCCGCCGAAAACTTGAATAAGCCTAATGATGAGCGTACCCAGTCATTAATAAAACAGTTTTAAGCCAATAAATAGCTTAAAAATCATGGTTTCTTGATTGCACCCCAAATACTCGATCAGTAACAAGCTTATGATGTCGAAAGCATAGAAGTCTTAAATTCTGAGCAGTGGTTTCACCATTAAATGCTATCGGTTTTATATGATCATATTGGATTAAATGCTTTGAATTGCATCTTCTCTTTGTTTTCTGATCAGTGAAAGTACAACATCCGCTATCTCTCATGTATACTTCTTGCTTGATAGTTCCTGGAATATAGCGGTTAACTGGTTTACATATTTTTCGATTCTTGGAATTTGAAATTTCTTTGGATAAAGTTCCAACAACATTTTTATTTATCTTTTGAGCTTTTACTTCTTTTTTTAAGTCCACTTGCTGCGAGGTAGAGGCTCTGCGTTGTGATGGATCTTTCTTTTTAATAACCATATCGCACATAAGTTCTAAGAGTTTGTTCAAGTCTCCCTCGGGATTTTGATGAGAGAGTAAGTTTTTAACTTGGTCTATTTTATCTTTAAGATCCTTTTTAATAGTGAGCTTAAGCTCGGTATATTCTTCCCTGATTATTCTTTCCTTTGATCTTGTAATTATAGGCTCAGGTGAGAGCTTGATAAGCTCCAATTCACATTCTCTCGTCGATTTATTCTCTATCTTTTGAATAAGTTCTTTCTTTTCTAAAAGGTTCAAAGGCTTCTCATCTTTATAGGCTTGTCTAATAAAGCTTTGAATCTTTGCTGCATTGGATAGACTTAAAGAGCCTTCTTTGATTTTAGCTTCTACTTCTGGAAGATCTTTTATTAATCTCATAGCAGAGATTCTTCTTTGGGCTTGGGACTCCGAGTACTTTAGCTCTCTTAAACAATACTCAAAAAGACTAGAATAGCCCAATTCCAAGTGAAGCTTTCTGGTTTCGATCTATCTTAAGTTATGGAGTATCTCGGTCGTTATTTTTCTTTCTTCATTAGAAAGTCTTTTGGCATTGTCTAGTAAGCTTTGATTTGAAAATTGAAAAGCATATTTATAAAATGATATTAGACGCACAGAAAGGCTTTCTCTCGACAACAGTCAAAATAAATTAAAAAACAAAAGCAAATCTAAAAAAATTAAATGCAGTTCATTTAATCCATCAAGAAACTCGTCAACTTTATTTTGAATAAATATTTTTAAATAACGCAATTGCGACACATAAAGGTGCAGGGCACTTTTTGGATATTGACGCGATGACAGTACGGAAAACTAAGGGGTACCTTTTATATGCACTTGTGAAGCTCTAACTAGTGAGGTTCCGTTTACAGATGAAGGCCTCAAGATAGAATACTGTTGTGGTGGTTGATTCTTGTAAAGATCCAAAAAAAAGCCAAGGACCTTCAGGGTACTTGGCTTTTTTATTTTCAGATTTAAAAAACTCTTAGTTAGTTTTTACGAACTTATCTCCAGCTTTCCAGCCAGCGCCGCACAGCTCACCCGTTTGCAGAGCAGAGACAACTCTCAACACTTCGTTAGCATCTCTACCAACGTTCAAGTTATGAATTCCCATGTATTGCACGATACCTTCTGGATCGATGATGAAAGTGCCGCGTGTAGCGATACCTTTGTCTTCAAGAAGAACGCCGTAATCACGAGATAATCTTTTTGTAACGTCGCCAAGTAATGGGAAGCCCAATTCTTTGAGGTCGTCTTTGATCCATCTTTTGTGCGAGTGAACAGAGTCCACAGATGCGCCCAGGATAATTGCGTTTTTTTCTTTGAATTTTGGAAGTGCATCTCTGAATTGAAGAATTTCCGTTGGACAAACAAATGTGAAATCTAGTGGGTAGAAAAATAAAACCACCCATTGTCCTTTAAAATCTGAAAGGCTGATGTCTTTGAAATCTCCGCCGCCAACTACTGCTGGAGTAGTGAACTGGGGAGCTGGATGACCGATCATTGGCATGTGAATCTCCTCTGGTTGCACTAAGCGCTGTGGCGCTTAGTACGAAAAATCATTTAAACTTCGTTTAAGTTGCCATAAAAATATGGTAAAGCCAATGTTAAGACTACTTAGCACAACCTGTGTCACAAGGACTAACGGAGCAAAAAGGAATCTAGCGGTGAGAATCATATCTTGGAACGTGAATGGAATTAGAGCTGTATATAAAAAGGGATTTTTGGACTTCTGGGGAAATCTGAAGCCTGATGTCTTGTGCCTACAAGAAACTAAATGTCAAAAGGACCAACTCACTCCTGACCAAATCAATCCTCTGGGTTTTGATAGTCACTGGTCGTGCGCAATCAGAAAAGGTTACTCTGGAACGGCCACTTTTTATAAAGACACTGTCAAAGAAATGATTCCTGGAATTGGTTTGGAGAAGTTCGATAGTGAGGGGCGTGTCGTTATGACAAGGCATGAAGCTTTCACCTTATACAATATCTATTTCCCAAATGGTGCTTCTGGTATTGAAAGGCATAATTATAAAATGGAATTTCTCAAATCTCTCAGCGCACACCTAAAGCCAAAAGTTGCTAAAGGCGAGCCGATCATTGTGGTTGGAGACTACAATATCGCACCGGCGGATATTGATATTTATGATCCCATCAAGCACGCCAAAACGAGTGGGTTCCTGCCCATTGAAAAAGAATGGTTTCAGTCGTTTCAGAATATGGGTTTCATCGATACTTTCAGACATTTTCATCCCACAGAGAAAGACCGCTACTCTTGGTGGAATCAGATGGAAAGAGCACGATTGGGGAATCGAGGGTGGAGGATTGATATGATTTGCGCTACCAAGAATCTTGAAAAATATTTCAAGGCGGCGGATATCCACGATGAAATCGAAGGCTCAGATCACTGCCCCGTTTCCTTAGATTTATCACTTTGAGACGGAATCAAATAAAAATGCCATCTGCCTTGTTGGAGGCTCCTCTTATATATAGGTAGTAATTTGCCTCTGCACTTCATAAGACTTCCTGTTTTATTGGATTCCTCGAATGAAACTTAAGTTTTTCTAAAAATAATCCGATACCTTGCGTCATACATTTAAGGCAATTTAAGAAATTTAGTTGCACAATGGAACCATTAGCGTGTAAATATTTCATCTTGAAAGTGGTTCAATCTTTAGACCTAGGGGGGAACAGAGATGAGAATGCCAGAAAAAGTGATTAAACAATGTAAAGAAAAGCTACTCGAAGCGAAGATGGATATTCTGAATCGTTTCCGTGATAGCCGCAGCAATTTGATTTCTGATGACCGCGGGGGCGACGAAGCAGATCAAACTATGAGAATCATTGCGGAAGGTGAATATCTAACTCAACAAGAACGTCTAAGAGACAGACTTGCTGAGATCGAAGCCGCTCTAGCACGCATCGAAACAGGGAAGTTTGGTGTTTGCGAAGAAACAGAAGAGCCAATTGAGCATGATCGTTTACTAGCGATACCTTGGACAAGGTTGTCTATTGAAGGTGCTGAAATGCGCGAATCTCTAAATAAGAGATACGCAAGATAATCAATTAGACTGAATAGCGGCCCTGGGTCACCATGGCCCAGCCGCAAAGTTTGTAGAGCATTCTTGCTCCCACATTTCCATTCCACTCATAATTGGGATTTGAATCATCTGTACCGCCAGAAACTTCTACCAAGTCAAAACCAACAATCTTTTTTCCCATCTCATGAATGGTAGAGAAGAGCGCAAGGGTTTGCTCGTAACTCAATCCACCGGGAACGGGAGTTCCTGTATTTGGGCAAAGAGTCGGATCCATTCCGTCGATATCAAATGAAATGTAAATCTGATCTGGAAGTTGTGAAATTGCTTCTTTGCAAATTTTTAACCAGCTTGTTCCATTCAACAGTTGCTGTTTTGTAGGAAGGTCGTAGTAAGTTAAAAATTTTCCCGAGTGATCTTTCATAAAGTTCACTTCGTCTTCACAAAAATCTCGAATGCCAAATTGAATGATCTTTTTGGGGGCCAGAGGGAGCTTGGCAACGTTGTTCATAATGGACGCGTGAGAATGTTGGTATCCAAGATACGCGTCTCTCAAGTCCAAGTGAGCGTCTATGTGAAGAATTCCAAAGTTTCCATTGGTGTGTTCGCTGAGTGCTTTGATTGCGCCGTAAGGAACAGAGTGATCGCCACCGATTATACCGAAGGCCTTTCCGCTTTTTAGAATTTCTTTTGTGTTCGTGTAAACATACTCAATCATCTCGTCGTTGGCTTTGTTGATTTTATTTTGAATTTTAGTTTGTGCCGTATTTAATTTCTGTAAGTTCTGAAGAGTCTTATTTACTTTGAGGGCTTCTTTCCTCAAAGCGATGTTTTGTTTTTTCATTTTTTGCGGAACCGGAAGCATATAGTAGCCGCATTCGTAAGCATTTTTTACTTCGATATCGTAAAGATCCACTTGGGAGCTTGCTTCGAAAATCAATTCTGGACCCGACGAAGTACCGCTCCCATAACTTGCCGTCACTTCCCAGGGAACAGGTATAAGGACAAGTTGTGCGTCTTGTTTTGCTGTTTCAAGACCGAAAATTTGCAATTCAGCGGGTTTGATTTTTTTTGTTTTCTTTTTCAGGTCTTTCTTCTGGTTTTTTTTCGGTGTTTTTTTGCCCATTTTCTCTTCCTTGTCTGGCTTGATTGAGCCACGACTAGACTTGCTTTAAATATCTGAAAAACTTAATCTATTTAGAGGTTTTAAGTCAATAGTGCTTCGACGGAGTTACATCATGAAAATACTTTTATCAGCAGTTGTTTTGTTCTCTCTATTTAATTCACAAGCTTACGCACAAAAAAGACCGCAGGGCGGGGATTTTACGACTGCAATTACGTCTGAACCGATCACGCTCAACCCAATCAATTATTCAGATGCCTCAGCGAGTACGGTATTGGGTTATATCGTTGAAGGTTTATTAGGTAAAAACGTAGACACTTACGACTGGGAACCGAATCTTGCGGAGAAGTGGGAAATTTCTAAAGATAAAAAGACATTCACATTTACTCTAAGAGACAACTTAAAGTGGTCAGATGGAAAGCCTCTCACTGTCGAAGACGTAAAATTTAGCTTTCAAACAATGAAAGATCCAAAATACAAAGCAATGTCTAAGATGCCTTATTACGAAGGGCTATCGTCTTGCGATATCGTAGATGCTAAAACTGTAAAGTTCACAGCTTCTACAAATTATTTCTTAAATTTTGATGTGGCTGCTGAGCTTGCCATTGTGCCTAAGCATATTTATGAAGACCCTAAAGCAAAAATTAATAAAACAGTCACAGGGTCTGGCCCTTACATGATTGATACTTACGAGAAGGGCAGAAGAATTGCTTTAAAAAGAAATCCAAATTGGTGGGGATGGGAAAAAGCAAATAAAGATGGTGAATACAATTTTGATCGCATTGTATTTAGATTTATTGACTCTCCAAATATTCAACTAGAGATGCTCAAAAAAGGCGATATCGATTACATGGGATTAGAGCCAGAGCAGTTTGTTAAAAAAACAGACGGCCCAGAATGGGGGAAAACTTTAATCAAAGTTAAAACAAAAAACGATGGTCCTAAAGGTTACAACTGGGTTGGATTAAATCTCCAAAATAAAATTCTAGCTGATCAGAAAGTAAGACTGGCACTTGCTCATCTTATGAATAGAGACATGATGATTGAGAAATTTAGATATGGATTGGCAGAAAAAACTTCAGCGCCGGGTTTACTGAGTGAATTTAAATCTTCTAGCTTGAAACCAATTCTCTTTGACCCCAAAAAAGCCTTAGAAGTTTTAAGGTCTGCCGGGTGGGAAGACACAGATAAAAATGGAATTTTAGATAAAGTTATCGATGGTAAAAAGACAAATCTAAAAATTGAAATTCTCCTTCCTACTGAGCAGTGGACGAGATACCTCACGGTCTTTAAGGAAGATGCCAAAAAGGTGGGTGTCGATATCGGGCTGAAGAATGTGGAATGGAACACTTTCTCGAAACTCTTAGATGAGAAAAAATTTGACGCTGTAACTATGGCTTGGGCTGGGGGCGGAATTGAATGGGATCCAAAACAAATTTGGCACTCTACAAGCAACAAAGGTGGATCGAACTTTATTAACTATAACAATCCAGAGGTTGATAAGTTGATCGACGACGCCAGAACAACTTGGGACCGCAGCAAAAGAGCTGAAAAATTAAAAAAGTTAAATGACTTAATTGCGGCTGATGTTCCATATATTTTCTTATTCAACCCGAGTAACGTTGTGTACGCACATCGTTCAAGTCTTGAAAAAGTAAAAGATACTTACAAGTTCGGTGTGGGTACGAGTTTCTGGTGGAAGAAAAAATAAAAATATAAAATGCTAAAGTACTTACTGAGAAGACTCATCTTGATATTACCAACACTCTTCGGGATTACCGTTGTGGTGTTTATTATTATCAATTTGGCTCCTGGCGGACCTATTGAACAAAAGATTCAACAGATTAGATTCGCAGGTGGAAATTCTACTTCAGAAAAAAATGCGGTCAGTGAGGAAGTAATTGAAGCTCTAAAGGTTCAGTACGGTTTTGATAAACCTCTCGTCACTAGATATTTCATATGGCTTAAAAATATTGCCACTTTAGATTTTGGGGAAAGTTTTTCTTATGAAGAGCCTGTGACAGAGCTAATTGTCAGTAAGTTTCCAGTTTCTATTCAATTTGGAGTTCTTTCTTTTATTTTAGCCTATTTGATAAGTATTCCTCTAGGAATTATTAAAGCTGTTAAGAATGGGACTGAGTTTGATTGGTTCACAAGCTTTATACTTTTAATTTTATATTCGGTACCTCCATTTATGTTGGGGATCTTGATGATTGTTTATCTTGCGGGAGGAAGCTTCTTAGATATTTTTCCAATCGGAGGACTTTTCTCGGATGGGTACGCAGAAATGTCTTTTGGAGCTAAAATCTGGGACAGAATCCATCACTTTATACTGCCACTGGCTTGTTATGTGATTGGCAGTTTCACAACCCTAACTTTGTTAATGAAAAACTCGCTCTTAGAAGAAATTTCTAAAGATTATATACGTACAGCAAGATCCAAAGGGTTGGATGAAAAAGCTGTTGTTATGAAGCACGCTCTTAGAAATGCCATGATTCCAATAGCTACCGGATTTGGTGGATTCATTGGAGTATTCTTTGCAGGAAGTTTATTGATTGAAAAAATATTTCAATTGGATGGAATTGGACTATTGAGTTTCAATTCTACAATGGCTCGTGATTACAATGTGATTATGGGTTTAGTTTTTATTCAGAGTGTACTGTTTTTGGTTGGGAATATTATTAGCGATATTATGTATGTATTGATCGATCCTAGAATCGATTTTAATTAACGCAAGTGCGACACGTAAAGGTGCAGACCACCTTTTGGTTTCGCAAGTGCTAAGGATTGTATGGTAGAGAAGTTGATTAAAAA
The DNA here is from genome assembly GCA_040386775.1 of Bdellovibrionota bacterium. Classification (NCBI taxonomy): domain Bacteria; kingdom Pseudomonadati; phylum Bdellovibrionota; species Bdellovibrionota bacterium. The sequence continues at coordinate 143,356 of JAZKEU010000018.1, forward strand.
TGAGCTGACGTTAAAGCGTTATCGCACTTTTAAAAAAAGTAAGCGTAATGTTATAGCGACAATTATTTTTTCAACCTTCTTGGTTGTCAGTTTAACGTCAGAATTTTGGGCCAACAATAAGCCTTTAATGATGAACTATAAAGGCGATCTCTACTTTCCAGTTGTAAAAAATTATCATCCATCACTTTTTGGCCATGAAGATATCTTAGTCATGAACTATAGACTTCTTTTATTTCAGGAAGGGGATTGGGCAATATGGCCGCTGGTAAAATGGGATCCTTACGAAGCAAATGATTCCCTTTCTGATTATCCAAGTCCACCTACAAGAGATAATTTATTAGGTACAGACGACAGAGGAAGAGATGTTCTGTCTAGATTAGTTTATGGATTTAGATTCTCTATCACATTTGCAATTCTGGTTTGGTTTTTTTCTTTTGGATCAGGAATGTTCATTGGCGGAGTGATGGGTTATTGGGGTGGGAAATTTGATCTTATCACTCAAAGGATTGTTGAAGTTCTAAGTACGGTTCCGCAGTTTTTTCTACTAATCATATTGGTTTCAATTTTTGAGCCTAGTATGAGTCTATTGGTTCTTATCTCAACAGCCTTCGGTTGGATTTTTATCAGTTATTATGTCCGTGCGGAATTTTTAAAATATCGAAAGAGAGAGTTCGTGGAAGCAGCGAGAGCTATGGGGGGTGGGCACATGCGTTTGATCTTAAAACACATTCTACCCAATGCACTAGGTCCCGTGCTGACATTCACTCCGTTTGTAATTTCCGGTCATATAGTGGGATTAGCATCTCTTGATTTCTTAGGATTCGGATTGCCTGCGCCAACTCCAAGTTGGGGTGAGTTACTCGCACAAGCTGAAAAATATTTCACAATCGCATGGTGGCTAGCAATTTATCCGGCATTAGCAATGTTGATTATCTTGGTATTACTCAACATGATCGGCGAAGGCCTGCGTGAAGCCTTCTCTCCAAAATCATGACGCAAACCTTTGGAAAAGGTGCGGCTCACCTTTATTTGGCGATTGCGGTTACGGAGCAATACTTGTAGCCCATCACTAGGGAACTGATAATAGGCTCTGCTGTTAAGCTTAAAATCTTACACGACTTATTTTGTAGTGAGCACTTTGTAATGGCTTCGTTCTTTGCAAGTTCCACGGCGTCTGCATAGGCGGGTGATGATTGATCACAAATGATTGCACTATTCATTGATGATCCGATCTTTTGGTTACCGTAGAAAAGATTTATTTGATTGGAGTTCGAATTCTTAATTCTATTGTATGTTTGTACAATTAAATCGGAGAGTTCATTTGTTACAATATAATTTCCTTTTTCAATATCTAGAATACCAAGATATTCATGAAGAGTGAGTTCTAGTCTTTGAAGTAAACTTCTTTGTCTCCATCTATCTTGGTTTATCAGGATTAACCGTCTATTTTTATAGTTAATTGCATCAACCTCCATGGCGTCTAAGATAACTTCAGAGCCATCTGCACTTCTAAGTAGTGTCGTATTTACGACTAGTTCAAACAAGGAAGGCTTTAATCTCCACTTGATAAGTGCAGGATTACTTTCATCTTGTTTAAAAGTTTTATGGAGTTCTCTTGCGAGCATTTCAAATTCTTTTGCGTATGCATCGCCGCCGCTTCCCCCGTCATTTCCGGCAAAGCTAGGTGGAGTTATGAGAATTACAATTAATAAGGCTAATAGTTTCATGATTGTCTCCTTGAGACAGGGTAGAGTTGTAGACATAAGTTATAAACTTCTTCTTTGGGGTTCATATTTTCGAGTTCTTCTGAGAGCTGAATTCGAAACTCTTTTAATCTTTCCATTGCGTAAGGAATATCTTTTGGATTCATAGCAAATGTAATTGCTGAATGATTTCTAATCTCAAAGGGATCGTTATTAAGAGAGCGATAAGCTTTTTTAATTAGCTGTTGATGAAAGCTCTTTCTTGCAGCGGTCGATTGGTTGTTGTTGACTCTTATGTAGCCGCCAGCCTGCTGCCATTTTCCCTTTGCATTCTTTTCTATAAGTTTTAATCTAAATAATCTTTCTATGCTAGTTTTAACCAGGAGCACAGAAATTCCCAGTCTCTTTGAGATCCAATCGTAATCCATTGAAAAATCTTTTGTTTCTATCAAACTCAGAATTGCATAGTGTTGCCATTCGGCAATCACATTGAATTTATCTTCATCGATAAGATTGAATGATTCCTCAAGATTCTGATTATTTGTGCCTGTTAAACCATGATTGTACTCAGCTAAAAAAAGTTTTCTCTGCCTAAAGTTTAAATCTAATTTATTTGCTATTTTCGAAATTAAATTAAAATTAATAGTTCGTTTACCATTAAAAATTAAAGAAAGAGCTGTATGGCTAATACCTAAAGATTTAGCAAAAGCTCTGAGAGAATAGCTAGAGTTTTTGGATTGTCTTTTTAAAAGAACACCTTTAAGTATAGCTACGGATAGTGAATCCGTGGCTTGCTTGGGTTTAGAATTTTTCGATTTCCTTTTTTCTACAGACATCTGTTGTTTCTTTTGGCGCTATTGCTCCAATAGTCACTAAAAAAACTTTGAGTTCGATACTTAGTTTTTTTAATTTTGTCTAGAGCTTCCTTAAGCTTTACGCAGTTTAAATTTGATTCCTGTAAGCAGGTTTTGTATAAGCTTACGGCTAGTATATCGGAGTAATTTCTTTCTTTGCAGTATAGTGAGATATGGTATTCAACGCGACCTACGTAGTCTTTCACATAAGAATTAAATTCTACTAGGAAGAGAACATCGGAGCACATTGTATCCAAATCTATTTTAGATTTTTGAGCCAGACGTAGTTTCTCTGTAGCTACATCTATGCATTCTACACCAGTTTCACTTCTGTCAATTATTTTGTAATCTGATATATCAATATTGGCTGCGAAAGTATTGACCCCTGCTAGTAACAATAAAATTAATAATATCTTTTTCATTATTTCACTCCTTATCTTTGCTAAATTGCATTACAGACATCTGTTTGTTTCACGAGTATATTTGCTTGTATCACCATTGAATAAGTTTTGTGATTTGTACTTAGTTTTCTTAATTCTATCGAGATTATCTTTAAGCTTTACGCATTTTAAATCTGATTCTTGTAGGCAAGTTTTAAATAAACTGACGGCGAGGATGTCGGAATAGTTTCTTTCTTTGCAGTAGACGGAAACACGGTAGTCGTGGTTGTCGTATCTGTATGATTGAACAGGAGCATATTCTACTAAAAAGAGAACTTCTGAACACATTGTATCCGTGTCTATTTTAGATTCTTGGATTAGACGGACTTTCATAGCAGCTACATCACGGCATTCAATTTGTTCAGTGCTTGCAATAATTATTTTATAATCTGAGATGGAAATATTTTCTGCGAAAGTATTGGATCCGGCTAGTAACAATAAAATTAATAATATTTTTTTCATATGTATTCCTCTTTAAATTAGTTTGTATTTATACTTTAGTTAAATCAAAAACTCGAAATATTTGTAACCATTATGGTTACTAAATTCGTAACCAGGTATTCTATACAAATTGTTCGAGCTTATAAAAATGACAACGTTGCGTAATGTAAGTCGACGATATTAAATGTGGGCAGCTAGGATTTGGTATTTAAGGGTGAGGGTGATTGAAAATTCTAGCTGCCCTTGATTTAGTTATCTCCAGCCTCGAACAGTTACTTTAGCTTCGCATGCTTTATACCCGATAAATTCATTGCTAATGATGTTTTTGAAGGTTACGCCCAACTCTACGCAATCTACATTCCCGGCAGAGCGACATCTTATTGTAGCTTCGTCAAGTGCGCACAGGTAAGCACCGTATCCGCTGTTTGTATTAATACTGCAATCCTCATATGAACTCAGAGGATGAGTATTTCTACACTTTTCAACGAACAGATTTCCTGCTGCATTTGCATTCAATGTCGCGATTGACATCAATAGTGTTATTAAAAAAATATTTTTCATTCTTTACCCCTTTCTTAGGTAATTGGTTTATGGTTTTTACTTTCTATATTTTATATTTGAAAATCGCGAGAGATTTGTAACCATATTGGTTACGGTTTCTGTAACCGAGTACTCCCTACAAATGATCTGAATGTAGAAATTAAAGAATCATCAAATTTTAAATTTAATTTTATTTGGACTACAGTGGTTCAAATGTGTAAGTACGATAAAAAATAATGGAAACAGTCTTATATTTTTATATTAGATTTGGGTTATCCGCTCCGCTAACAAGTTGGCTTACGTGGAGCCTTCTCTCCAAAATCATGACGCAAACCTTTGGAAAAGGTGCGGCTCACCTTT